>JAVWJE010000001.1:0-60868 GCA_036639135.1 Carnobacterium sp.
CTTATTGAATAATCAAATTTTTTTCTTTTCTTATTTCTCTGAGGTATACTAATGGAGCAAAGCAAACTTAAAAAGGGAGTGAGTACAATGGAATGGAATCAAGTAAAGGGATATGACCAGTTAGACGAAGATCAAATTCAAAGACTTAATCTTGTTTATGCTCGCCACATGGAGGAACTAGATGATCCTCCTAAATACGCAATAGAAAATATCGTCGACATTAAAAGAAACCAAGAAAATTATTCCGTAACCTTAACATTTAAAAATGATGAAGTTATTCATTATACGCCTGAAGGAGAATGGTATTAACCAACTAAAAAAAGAAACGCTCACAGAGTTTGTGGGCGTTTCTTTTTTTAGATTATTTCATTGTAACAAACTCTTCTGAAGCAGTTGGATGAATAGCAACAGTAGCGTCAAAATCAGCTTTGGTTGCCCCCATTTTGATTGCAACAGCAAATCCTTGAAGCATTTCGTCCATCCCAGATCCCATTCCATGCAAACCAACAATTTTTTCTTCTGGTCCACAACAAACTAATTTCATGTATGTTTTTTGTCTATTTTTAGTAATTGAACTATGCATAGCTGTGAAACGTGCTTCGTACGTTTTTATTTGTGCAGTACCAAATTTATCAACGGCTTGTTCTTCTGTCATACCCACTGTTCCGATTGGTGGGTGACTAAATACAACTGTTGGAACGTTACTATAATCTAAATACGCTAAAGGTTTATTGTTAAATAAACGTTCAGATAAGTTTCTTCCTGCAGCGATTGCAACGGGTGTTAACTCAATATGGCCAGTTACATCCCCAATTGCATAAATTCCATTTGCTGTTGTATTTTGAAATTCATCTACAGTGATATACCCACCAGCATTTAGTGTAACATCCGTTGCGGTTAAATTTAAATCTTGAGTATTTGGATGACGACCTATTGCCCAAATAACCGCATCTGTTTCATGAGTTGACCCGTCTTCAAAGTGAAGAGTAAGACTACCGTCCTCATTTTTTATAACTTCTTTAGGAGTTGCATACGTATGCAATGTTGCACCCTCTCGTTCCATGGTTTCGACTAATCCTTCAACAATGATGGAATCGAAATTACGCAAAGGAGCATGTTTACGGACAAATAAATGGGTGTCCGATCCTAATCCATGTAATACGCCCGCGAGTTCAACAGCAATGTAACCTGCTCCAACAATAGCCGTTCTTTCGGGTAGTTCTGTCAATTCAAAGAAACCATCAGAGTCGATTCCATATTCAGCACCAGGAATCTCTGGAAATACTGGTTTTCCACCTGTTGCAATCAGAATATGATCTGCAGTGTAGTGTTTACCATTTACTTCAACCGTTTTGTTGTTTACAAACTTAGCATAGCCGTTTATTAAATCTACGCTATTGTTATCTAAGCCATTTTTGTAGCTTCCATGTAATCTTTCGATAAACGTTTCTCTATTTTTAACTAATTTAGCAAAATTTAATTTTTTAGCTGGTATATCAATACCATAATCAGGAGCATATAAATTCATTTCATCCATCATCTGCGCACCATGCCACATAATTTTTTTAGGGACACAGCCAACATTGACGCATGTTCCACCGATAGCATTTCCTTCTATTAATGCACCTTTAGCACCATGCATTCCTGCACGATTAATAGAAGCTATTCCACCACTTCCGCCACCGATAGCAATATAATCATACTTTTCAACCATTGTATCTCCCACTTTCTTTCTTATACTTACTTTAGTATAGGTAATTCATTGTTAAAAAGAAAGAAGAAGGTTTCACAAATTTTCATTTTCTCCTTCAAATAAAAAAATTATGAAACCTCTTTTCTTATCTTTCTACATAATTAAGTAAGGTAAATCGTTTAAATTCAAGAAGTCGTCTTTTCTGCTGGAATAATAATGTTTAACGCTAATGCAACTAAACAAGCAATTACAATAGCTGATTCTCCAAACAAGGCTGATAAGAAATTTGGCAATCCTACCATTGCTTCTGGAACTTGGGTTAATCCCAATCCGAAGACTAAAGAGAGACCAACAATCACTTTTGAGCGATCTGTTAGAGGCTCTGATGTTAATATTCCAATTCCTGTTAAAGTAATCTGCGAAAAGATAATAATAGAAGCTCCCCCGATAACTGCCTGAGGTAAAGTAGAAAGCATCGCTCCAAATTTTGGAATTAGTCCTGCAGCAATTAAAAAGACAGAACCAACTGCGACAATGTATCGACTCATCATTTTAGTAAAGGAAATCATTCCAACATTTTGACTAAAAGATGTATTTGGTAATGAGTTGAACATAGAGGCTAAAGAAGAAGTAATTCCATTTGCTAAAATGGCTCCAGATAATTCTTTATCTGTTGGTTCTCTGTCCGCCCCACCCATTGTTATCGCAGTAACGTCTCCAACTGTTTCAACAGCTGTGACGATAAACATAATCAACATAGGTGCAATAGCTCCCCATTTAAATACTAACGGAAAATAAAAAGGCTGAGGCAATGAAAACCAAGAAGCTTCATTAATCGCTCCAAACTCTACCATATTTAAGAAAAGAGCTAGTACATAACCAATAATAATGGCAATTAAAATAGAGGACGTTTTAGCCATTCCTTTTCCAAATTGATTGAAAAGTAAAACTATCATCATCACAAATAATGAGACCAACCAGTTTTTTGCAGAACCAAATGTTTCAGAACCACTCCCACCTGCCATTGCTGTTATTCCCGTAGGCAATAGAGATAATCCAATTGTTAATACCACGGTTCCTGTTACAACTTTTGGAAAAAAACGTCTTAAAGGTTTAATAAAAAAGCCTAATCCTGCACAAAATAAGCCCCCAACAAACGTTGCTCCTAATAGACCAGAGATACCATACCCACTAGCAATAGAAATATTCGTTGGCAAGAATCCAAAACTACTTCCCATCACGATAGGAAGTTTCGCTCCAACTCTCCATATTGGATAACATTGGATTAGTGTGGCTACTCCAGCCATAATCATTGCACTTTGAACTAATATGGTTAAATCATTTCCTGATATCCCCACTACTTTTGCTACAATAATTGGAACAGCTATGTTGCTTAAAAACATAGCGAAAATGTGTTGCAAGCCTAAAGGAACAGCTTCTCTTAAAAGTGGAACGCCATCTATATCATACTTACTTCTATTAATCGATTCAGCTTTTTTCATTAAACCAACCCCCAACTTATAATAGTAGCAAGTGCCTACTATTTGATTAAATAAATCTCTGTTTTAAAGGTTGCCGAATAGCTGTTTAGCAGCATAATCAGGTCCTCTTTTTTTAGAAATCGTACTCCAATGAATTAAATCTTTTTTCGATTGATTAGAGAGTTTTAAAAGAGAAGCTAGTAGATCCTCTTCTGTAAATGTATTTGGATTTAATATCTCAGCTAACTGTCTTTGCTCACAATCATAAGCAATATTAAATTGATCACTTGAAAATGGAAGAATGATCATTGGTTTTCCGTAATACATAGCTTCTGTAAATGTATTACAGCCTCCATGAAAAATAACGGTATCCATATAAGACATTAAGGCTTTCTGTGGAATGAACTCTTCAATGATTACAGAAGGAGAACGATAGTGCTCTAACTTTTCTGCATTGCTTCCAGCTGATACAATCAAAAGAGCATCTGGGTTGTATTTTTTAGAACCAACAATCAGTTTCTCTAGAACATCTACTCGATTGGACAAGAATGTACCCAAAGTGATCAGAATTTTTTTATCTTTTCCTTTAAGTTTTTCTACCCATTCTTCGCTCAAAGATTCTTCTTCAAAACAATTGCCCATAAAAATTTTATTCGGTAACTGTTTATTGTCTTCAATGGAATCAAAATCAAAGTAATTATAAAGAACAGCTTTATCTGAAACCAAACTAAACGCATTGTCTATCTGTTTACGATTGTTCTTACTTTCGAGTATGATTTCATTAAAAATAGTTGTGAATTCGTTTTGTGTTTTCTTAGAAACTTGTTTTAACTCCTCTAACTTTTCACTCCCTACTGGTATGACAGAAGGCCAATTCTTAGGAACTCCATAATTTTCATTTTCCATCGGGATTGTTCTTGGATGCGGTGGGCAAAATGTCACAAAGGGAAGATCTAAAGAATACAATCCAAGCGTAACCCCATAAGATAAAATATCTACAACATACAAATCTATTTCTAAGGATTCATCTATTTTTTCTATTTTTGAAATAAGTTCATCTGGTTTATAAAGCATATCCTTTTTTCTGTGTCTTGATTGCGTAATAAGGGTTTCTGCTGCACCTTTTCTTGTAGATTCAAAGAACTCATCTAAACGGTCTTTCTCAGAATCAGGTTGGTCTGTTATTTCAGCTTTTCCAACATTTTTATTTTTACTAATATCAATCTCGTAAAACGTTATATTTTCTTGCTCTACTTGCTTTTTAAAATCCTTACTGCATCCGAAAGTAACCTCTTTTCCAAGCTTCTTAAAACTCTTTGCAAGGACTAAAAGAGGGGTGAAATGAGAGTAAAACGGTGGACTAATAAAGAATATATGGTTAGCGTTCATTTACTTTGCTCCTTTTTAAAGATAAATAAAATGATAAAAACTCTTTAGCTATTTCTTTCATAGAAAAACGTTCTTTAACGGTTTGTTGTCCAGCATTTTGAATTTTTTCAAAGGCTACGGGATCATTTTTCAAACGCTCAATAATGATTTCTGTTTGTTTGGAAATTGTTTCCCAATTAGATGTATCAATTAAAAATCCATTGGTATCATTTTCTAAATAACTTTTCACGCCTCCTCTTTCAGGTCCCAACACTAAGAATTTTTGTGATAAGGCTTCTAAAATAGCAATTCCGAACTCTTCTTTTTTACTTGAACAAAGATAAATTTGTGGATAATTTTTTTGGTGTTCCATAATCTTCATTTCTATCATTCTTACATTTTTATTTGATAGTGCACCGATGTGGTGAAAGTTGTCCTTTAGATGAGGGTGCTCATTGAGGTACTCTTCAAAAGAATGCATCATTTTCTTTTCATCTTTACTAGGGTTCTCTAAATCCCCACCAATGATTAGTAAATTATAGATCTCTGACATACTTGAGTTTCCCCAAGCTTTCATTAGTTCGTCCTGAGCTTTTAGTTGATCTAATCTTCCTACATTTAGAATAATCGGTCTATCAAAAAAACTTTCTTTGAATGCAATTTGTTTTAATTCTTCAAATGGGTTTAACATTCCATTCGCATCGTTTAATTCACTGTCTGCTTGAATGCCTTCACTAATCATCCATAGTCTTTCTTTCTTCCCCTCTTTTAATAATTGTGGGAAATACAATTCTAATTCTTTTTTTACTTTACTGTTGCCAATGCCTACAATTTGATCACTTTCAACCAGCAATTCGTCACCTATCATAATCTTATTAAGTTTTTGAAAAAGTTCATCAGAATTAAACACTTTGAGCGATCCATTTTTGTTTGTCATGTTGCGATGTGGATCTGGCGTTAATGTAAAAACTAATTTTTTTTCTAACTCCTTACTCAAAAGAGCGATTGATTTAGACGCATTATCTAAATAACGAACGTGAAAAATATCCGGTTCAATTTCTAATTTTTTAAGAAATCGATCGATTGCTCTTTTTATAAATGGTTCTTTTTTCAGAAAAGGATCTTTATTCGATGCATCAATGTAAACTGGTGCTCTTAAGAATAAGTGATTGTCTGAGTAAAAATTCATAAGCGATTGATTTTGTGACCATTCATTTGTAATGGTTAACGTTACAACTAGTGAAACTTCTTCTGATTTAGATAGCTGATTTCCTAAGTTTTTTAAGAAAACTGCCATTCCTCCATTGTTGCCTTTACCAGAGTTTTCGAAGTCCCCATAAAACATAGATTGTAAAATGGTCAACCCATTCGTCGTAACTAACTGTTCTTTTTTGAGTATAGACATATAATCACTAAATAATTTTTTGTTTTTTTTAAAAGGAGCTAAAGTTTCTATAACCGCATAATTTAAATTGTCTATCGAGTAAAGTTCGACCAACAAATCTATTAATTGTATTTTAATATTAATCGGGTAGTCTTCTTTTAACCACTTATAAATAAGCTCCTCAAAACCATCAACTTTGAACTGATACAGATAATCTATTCCTATTGAAAAGTTATCCAATTCTTTTTCGTAAGAGGTTAATAAGTCTCTTAACAGTTTTTTACTTAAACTATCTCTATCCGTTTCTATACAGATATCTATTAACGCATAGATTTTTTTTTGATTCGTATTTTTTTGAGACAAGAGCGAAATAACTACTGTATCAAAACCCTCATTAGTCAGGAGTAGTTGGTTCTTTATAACAAAATTTACTATATAACGATCTAAGTAGTCATTTTGACTCAAATAAGAAAGTGACCGAATGATATCCGTCTCATTCAAATCCTTTTTAGTTATTAATTGCAAGATTTCTTTAAATTGCTTCATTACGACTTTTTCTTTTATTTCTCCAAGAAGATTCTCTTTTTCATATCTTTCTAAAAACATCGAAGGAAAAGACTGAAGATTTTCTTTATTAAAATAGTCATTTCTTAAATCAATAAATTTATTCATGGTCTACCGCCTTCCTTGAGGAAATCGCATTCATCTTATTGTATTTAAAGCATCATTCTATTTCATTTATCGTGTATTTTGAAACAAACTTGTAGAGAATAGTATAACATAGGAAGCGATAACGAACTATTTTAAAGAACTGTCTATATTTATTCAGGTTACTTTAATTAAGTTTAATTTTTTACAATAAAAATTAAACTTAATGAACGACAACCTATTGTTGTTGTCATCCATTAAGTTTTTAAAAATAAGTATGATTTTAATGCGAGTTGTTTTTTTCTACCCATAGATTCATCGGGTTTTCTTTTCCTTCTTCTAAAGGCATTTGTTTCATTGATAGTTTCCGTTGCAATCGATCTTTTTTTAAATCTTCGTAAATAACTTTAGAAATTCCCATACCAATTTCGGCGGCTTCTTCGATTGATGCACAATAATACCCTTTTTTTATTCCAGATAAATACATCACTGATAAGCACATTGGACAAGGTTCCCCACTGGCATACATGGTATAATCCGATAAATCAAGTGTTTTCAACTCTGTTTGGGCTTTACGTATCGCCAACATTTCTGCATGACCACTACTATCATAAGTATGATGCAATTCGTTAACTCCTTCAGAAATAATTTCTCCGTCTTTAACGAGTACTGCTCCAAAAGGTGTTCCTCCATCACGAACATTTTCTGCTGCAAGTTTAACCGCTCTTTCCATAAATTTATCCATTACGTCATCCCTTTCTTTTATCTGCATTAAATGAACTAGTTTATTTAATTTTAACCAACTGACTTTCTTTTGAATTTAAAAATTTCTTTCATATCTGCTGCTGCTGCTGTAATTGAACCTCCAACAATAATCAATGCACAAATCATACTTTTTATAGAAATCTCTTCATTTAATAGAATCGCTCCAAATACGATTGCCCAAGCACAGTATGTTATATTTAAGGCCATGGCTTTAGAAGCGCCGATTGTATTGATAGCTTTATAATAAAATAAATAAGAAGTTGTCCCGAATAATGCTGCCAATAAAATAATCGCGGCTGTTTTTGTAGGAATGAGAGACAATGTAAAAGACCAACCTTTAACAAATGGAATAATAAGGATTCCATAAAACACAGCCGAAGTTAATTGTCTTATTTGAAGCGCTAAACGATCGCTGATTTCTTGAGTTTTTAATCCGTATGCTATAATAACGGCTTCTGATGCCCAACCAATAACACACATCAATGCAAACAAAAAACCCAAAAGCATATGGTTTGATTCATTTCCTCCAGGCGTATATCCTAAGACAATTACACCTAGAATGCTGACCGTTAGTCCAAAAATTTGATACCCTTTCATCCTTTCTTTTAAAAAAACATAAGACAATAATGCTCCGACTCCTGGAAATAGAGCCGATATAATCGCTGTATAAGCCGCGCCTATATAGTTTATAGATAAAACATAACCCGTCATACCAATAGGGCCCCCAAGCAAAGCTGCTAAAACAATCACTTTTCCACTTCTTGTTTTTAAAGCTTCAAAGATTTTTTTTGATTCTTTTTTGAATCCCATATAAAAAATCATCCATAGTGAAGAACAAAAATCGTGGATAAATGTACTAATAAACGGTGCTAATAGTATCGCTTGTTCCGTTGATACAAACGGTGTCATGACTAAAGCTATACCCAGTATAACGGTATCTAATCCCCAAAAAAAACCTGCTAATAAGCCATAAGCCATAGATTATTCTCCTAAACGTTTTTATCTTTCTTTACACTTAATTAATTCTTTTGTTTCATAGATATAGGAATATGTTTCCGTTTTTACCAAACAAATAAACCCAATCGTTTCTCCCACTTTTTTTATCGGAGTGATATGAGTGATATCACTTTCTTTACAAGATAGTCGTTCACAGATAGACTGCAAAATAAGTGAACCAGTAGAACGAATGTAACTTGAATCAAATAGTCTTAATTCATCTAAGGTATCAAATTCGACTATCCTTTCTTTAGCATATTTACGTATAAATAGATTTAGTTCATGAATGTGATCAAGATAAACCTTTTCCCATAATAAACTTGGTGTCTCAGGATCATCATAAACTGCTTCTAAAATTTCCACAAATTTCTTTGAAAAATCAGCAGAAAAAAAGACATGCCCTAACATCACCCAACTATTTTTACCTCCTACCTTCAAATTAGTTATTAAACCAGTCTCATCTGTTTCAATGCACCATTCATCTGTTTCACCCTCTTCATAAACAGATGAATAATAAGCTTGTTTAACGTAAGGTTCGAACACGTTTTGTGTGAAATAGTTATCTGCTGAACAGATATACGTATTACCAAGAATTTCTTTGACTGCATATAAAGTAGAGTGATTGTTGCGAGTGGCATAATCCATGTTTTCAACTAACTTAACTTGAAACTTGTCTTCTAAGTATTGAAATAAGTCTTTTTTATACCCTACAACAATCGTTATGTCCTCTATCCCAGCTTCTTTTAATTGAAGGATTTGTCGTTCTATTAAAATTTGACCTTTGATTTTTACTAACGACTTTGGGTATTCATAAGAAATTGGAGCAAATCGAGAGGAAAGTCCAGCTGCCATAATAACCGCATTTTCAACTTTTAGTAACGTTTTATCTTCTTCATTCATTTCATCTATCCCCTTATTTACTACTTACGTAGTCACTTACTCTAAATTCAAATCGGTCTCTGGAAGGAATTCATTTACCACTATCGAATAATAAGTTTTTGCATAATCGTATTGTCTCAATGCGTATTCTCCAAAGTCCACTCCTAATGCGTTTTTGTATTCACACCAGTTACTCCAAAGTAACCCGCCTACCGCTATGTAACAATAAATTTTCATTCGTATTTCGTTTGTACACTCTCCAGAAAAATAACTATCGATTAAAAAGTCTGTTTGTTTTC
Organism: Carnobacterium sp.; assembly: GCA_036639135.1. Classification (GTDB taxonomy): domain Bacteria; phylum Bacillota; class Bacilli; order Lactobacillales; family Carnobacteriaceae; genus Carnobacterium_A. Next base: position 9,514 of record JAVWJE010000001.1, read on the forward strand.
TATCATATAGAGAATAAATGGCAAACATAGCTACATCAAAGTGTGGATCTTGCATCGCTGCATATTCCCAATCAATAACAAATACTTCATCGTTTACAAATAAAAAATTGTCTGGAACAGAATCTATATGAGCTAACACGAATTGTTTAGGGAGCTGATCAATTAATCTTTCTAAAAACATAACTTGGTCTTTCACTTTAACATAATCTTCAAACATAGAAGGTTTTCCATTCCATAAACTTTCATAAAACTCAATTTCTTCAAAAGGATCGAAAGAATGAGAAACTTCTAAATTACTGGTATGGAATTCTCTTAATTTATTCATACAAAGCCGAACGTCCTTTTCATTAAAAGGGTCGCTTACTCTCGCTGATTCCCAAAACTCAGTTATTTTGATGCCGCTTTCATTCGAGATATAAATAATGTTGTCACTTATTTTTTTTTCTTTTAATACCTCATATACATTGTATTCATTGTTTCTATTAATCAATTTATCTGTACCCGCTCCTGGAACACGAACAATATAGCTTTTATCTTTTATTCTAAATTTGAATGAATTGTTTGTCATTCCTTTTTTCAAATAGGTTATATCTTTTATTTCATCTTGATCAATATCCATGATATTAGTAATAATTGAAACAACTTCTGGATCTAATACTTTCTCTTTTAATGCTTTATTTTGATCTCCCATTATTTTCTTCCCTTCTTATGTGATGCACTAAATTTAGTACATCGTTTTATTCTTCAGTATTAAAACTAATTTCAATAATTCCATGATGGGGTTCTTGTTCTTTTAAAGGTGGCATTTCCATATAATCTCCATAATTCTTTGTTAGTACCTCAGCGTAAGCTCTTGGTACTGGAAATTTATATCCTTCAAAATCCCAGTCAATTGAATCGTAAAAAAATTCTTTTTTTATAATAAATGAAACGTACGTATTCTTGCCAGTAGAAATACTCAGTTCTCCTACATATTTTTCATCACTTTTATTAAACTGGCAAGCTAACCTAGTTATCAATCGATCAACTTTATTTTTAGGAATGACTTTCAGTAAGTAATAAGCACTCTTTTTAACCAGCCTTAATCCTTTTTTCTTTTCACTATCATTTACGCGCATTACCCTACAATAGTTGATTATCTTCAATTGATCTATTGCTATTCGTTGAGCTTTACCTTTTAGTGTTCCAGGCCTTACGTTATCATATGGAAATACGTCAATAAAGATACCTTGATGCATCTCGACATCCTGAACAAGGTTTTCAACATAACGAGTTTTGTTTTTCCTAATTTTCGAATATTGTGATTGAAACTTTTTGTCAGTGTGGTAATTTTGTAAAAAGTAATTTTTATTTAGTTCTTTTGCACTAACAGCTAGAAACCGATTGTATTCTTCTCTTAGCATACAGACATCTATGTCATCATCCCAAGGAATAAAACCATTGTGTCGGATAGCTCCAATCAATGTTCCTGAGAAAAGTTGGTAGTGTATGTTATGTTTTTTGCACAAATTATCAAATTCTAATAAAATTTCTAATTGTACTTTTTGTGCTTCTTCAATTCGCACATCTAACCCAGGAAATTTGAGTTTACTCGTTTGCATTGTTACACCGCCTTAGTCGTTAATTTGATTCTTCACCATTTTATCCAACATTAGCCTATCACTATTGATTGATTATGATGAGTTTTCTTATCATTATTCAGTATTTTTGTTTTTTTTGCAAACTCGAACACACTTTAACCTGAATTAGGACTTAAAAGCGTATTTCCTGAATTTTCCTTTTGGAAATTAAACTTATTCTCGGTATCTACGAACTGGAACTTTCCAGTCATAAAGAAAAGACAAAATACGTAATACCGTAAAAACAATGAATATCAGATATAAATGCCACGTTTCTGTCGCCCATCCCATTCCAATAATTAACCCGATTAAGCATACCCATAAACCATAAATAATTTCTCCTAATACGATTGGTTGTCTTTGTGAAAGCAAGTCTCGAATAACTCCACCACCAGTGGCTGTTAAGAAAGCAGAGACCACTACGGCACTCACCGGTAACCCTAATTCTACAGCAACCGTTGAACCATGTATTGAAAAAGCAATCAAACCTATAGCATCCAAAAATTTGCCCCAGAGACTTCTACTTGCTAGAAAAGGTTTAGGGAATAACAAAATCAATGTGATAGTAATCATTGCCGTATAAAAAAGCGACCCCTGTTTCCATAATTGATAATCTGGAGCGTCTATTAGTGTGTTTCGAACAGCTCCTCCACCAAATGCAGTTAATAATCCAAATAAATAAACGCCAAATAAATCATATTTTTTCTCCATCGCAATCAAACCACCTTGAAGCGAGAATGAGATTGTACCAATAATTAGAAAAAACTCCCACGTTCCCATATTTTCACTCTCCATTCCATTCGTTAGTTTCACAGTATCTTTTTATTTTCAATTTAGTTGGTTCTATCATTCATTCTGTTTTTCCATTATTAAACAAGGTTCTTTTTTTAGCAAACTATACACTTTCTTTGTACCATTGGAACCTACTAAATGATTTTATTCTAAAAGTAGCAAATCCCTCTTAGTTAGCAAACTTTTAAGGTATACTAAAAGTAAATAAATAAAATTCAATTGGAGGAGGGGTTAAGTGAAAAAAGATAAAAAATTTTATTGGACTTTGTTTTCTTCCACGTTTACATTAAGTGCTTTTACATTTGGGGGAGGCTATATTATCGTTCCTTTGATGAAAAAACGATTTGTTCAGGATTTAAAGTGGATCGATGAAGAAGAAATGATGGATTTGGTTGCTATCAGTCAGTCTGCACCAGGCCCTATTGCGGTAAATGCCTCTATTATTGTAGGATACAGAATGGCTGGTATTCCAGGAGCACTTTTAAGCACTTTAGGAACAGTCTTACCGCCTTTAGCTATCATAACGGCCATTTCTTATTTTTATATTGCTTTTCGAGAAAATGCTGTTATTAATGCTTTATTATTTGGAATGCAGGCTGGTGTAGCTGCTGTAATTGTTGACGTTGTCATTAATATGGGATTGGCTATCATCAAGGATAAAAGGCTGTTACCGGTTATCATGATGATCTTATCTTTTATTGCAACAGCTGTTTTCGATGTTAATATCGTTTTGATTCTCTTTATATGTGGTGCTATTGGAGCCTACACCACATATCGTCTAAACCTTCTAAAGAAAAAGGAGGAAAATTAATTTGGTTTATTTACAGTTGTTTTGGAGTTTCTTTCAAGTAGGATTATTTAGTTTTGGTGGCGGGTATGCCGCGTTACCACTTATTCAAGAACAAGTAATCGACGTTCACCCGTGGCTAACATCCACAGAGTTTGTTGATATTTTAACTATTTCACAAATGACACCTGGGCCAATCGCTATAAATACATCCACATTTGTTGGAACCAAGGTTGCCGGTTTCCCTGGAGCAATAATAGCTACACTAGGTTGCATAACACCCTCTGCTATTATCGTATTAACCTTAGCTACACTATACTATAAATACAAAGGGATAAGTATGGTACAAGGAGTCATCAAAGGCTTGAGACCTGCTGTAGTGGCTTTAATTGCTTCTGCTGGGTTATCTATTTTACTGACTGCCTTTTTTAATAATGATCATTTTCCTGTTCAGCTCGTTGATTTGAGTTGGGTTTCCGTTGGAATATTTATTCTCAGTTTATTTATTTTAAGAAAATTCAAATTAAATCCTATTTATATTATGTTATTTGCAGGAGCTATAGGCATCCTTCTTCACTTTTTCACTTCATTAGCTTAATAAACAAGTAATAAAAGGAGGAGTTATTTAATGAAACTTCACGTAGGAAATGAGATATGGAATAAAGCGAGTGCCTTTTATATACGAATGTCTGTTTTTGTTTTGGAAAGAAACATGGAACTTGCTGAAGAATTTGATAATCAAGATACTTTGGCTATTGATTACGCAGTTATGTATGATGGTGAAAAACCTGTTTCAACAGGAAGGTATGAGTTATTGGATAGCGAAACGATCCGAATTGGTCGTATTGCGACATTAAAAGAGTACCGTGGCAAAAAATTGGGGCGTGCTATTATTTATGCTTTAGAAGATATCGGTCGCCAAAAAGGATGTACAAAAGCATCTATCCATTCTGAACAAACGGCAGCTTCATTTTATGAAGAATTAAGTTATAAAATCGTTTCAGATGAATTTTATGAAAATAACGTCCCTTGTGTCCTCTTAGAAAAACAACTTTAACCTTACTGTGTTCCTCTTTTTTTGAAAGGTCGGTGTTTAAACATGTTCGAATTAGATTATTTAGAAATTATCGGTCGATTGATTGCTTCCATATTTTTTGGAGCCATCATTGGATATGAGCGAGAAATTAAAGGTCACAGCGCTGGCCTAAGAACTCATATTTTAGTTTGTGTAGGAGCTACTCTTTTTTCTTTAGTTCAATTACAAGCAACTTACACAACAATCAAATTGGCTTTAGAAAGTCCGGATTTACTCCAAATTTTAAACACAGACCTTACACGTATGACTGCTCAGATTGTTAGTGGTATTGGATTTTTAGGTGCTGGAACTATTATCGTTACTAAAAGGAGTGTTACTGGGCTAACCACTGCAGCTTCCATATGGGCAACTGCCAGTTTAGGCATCGCTATTGGAATGGGTTTTTATTTTATTGCTTTATCAGGCTCCATTATGATTTTACTCGTTTTAATGCTTATTAGAAAATTATTTCGTGTCCAAAATTACAAAACTCTCGAGGTCAGTTACTACAAACGAAGAGAAACAAAGAAAGCCATACAAGACTATTTTGATAAACATCAGATTATCGTAATAGATTTAGATTTCCTAGTGGATTCGTACGAACAAGATAATGCTGTTTACCTCGTTGTTTATACATTAAATATACCTGATAACTTGTCAACAAAAGAAGTTGTAGAAGACTTATCTGATATAAATTCAGTCATTGGGATACGTACAATAAAAGATCTTTAAAGTTAAAAGTATTCGACTTATAAATATTAAATTTTAAGTCGAATACTTTTTTTATGAGATTTTATTAACTCTATCGTTAGTAAAAAAAGACCTAATAAACTTGCGAATAGACCTATTTTTAAGAATGGAGTCTGATAAGTTAAAATGATTGTTGATTTGCCACTGTTTAAAGGGAGCCCTACAAATCCTTCATTTACTCTTATTGTTTCAACCTTTTTATCATTTACTGTTGCTTTCCACCCTTTTGTATAAGGTATCGTTGTTGTCAAAACAGTCTTTTTCTCTTGATTAACGGTTCCACTAATTTTTTGATTTGTAAACGTTTTAATATTCATTGCTTGCTTTTGTTTTTGAAGAACTCGTTTTTGATAGTCTTGATTTAAAGGCATTGCCAAAACGCTTATATCAGCTAATTCATAACTTCCTTTTTGATCGAATAGCAAACTGATTGTATCCTCTTCTGTTGGTTTTGACTGGTACCCTAAATGAAAGAGCATCTTGTCTCTGGGTATATAAGAACTAAACCTGAGTAAATCTGATTGGTATATACTCTTTCTCTGACTTTTAAATTTTACAATTGCCGTATAATTAATAGGAACCCGCTTCAATTCTTTGTTCTCAAGTGGTTTAAAGTTTAGACCTTCTAAATAAGCATAGACAGCTGATTCGTACATTTTTTTCTTGTCTTTTATTTTTATCCTTACTTCTCCAGTTGTGTCTTTAACGATAATTTTTTTATTATTTATTACTATTTTATTTTCATTGCTGGAAAATATGTCTATCGCTAATTCTTTTACTTCCATTTTTCCATTAAATGGTTTTAACTCTCTTGTCTGTACTTGTTTTTCATTTAAGACCATTCCATAAGATAAATAAGCTTCTTTTTCAACTGGATTCATTTTCTCAAAAAATGTTTCTGGTAAATAAGTTTCTTCTGCATAAGCAAAAGGGTACGCTAAGGATGTTTTTGCTACAACAAAAGAACGGTCTTTTTCTTCTTTTTTTGCTATTACTTCATATCCATAAGGCAAGTAGGACTTGTTTTTTTCTTCCGTTATTATCGACTGTACACTCAAAAGATGATTGATTATGCTGCGATCATCAAATCCATTTCTAATAGGCTGTATCAGTTGAAATTGCCCATTTTCCAATTGCCTAGCAAAGTTTGCTACTTCGCCATTTGTGATGGAAAGATAAGAGGATAAGCCCATTTTATTTAATAAGATAAATTGATTTTTAATTTCTCTATCTTTAGATGTGACACCTAAGCGATGAATATTTTGTTCCTTGGATGGTTGAATGAGTTCTTCAGCACCGCCAAGGGTCGAGACATAAGCATCGTCAACTGTACCGTAATCTAGTAATGAAGAAATGTTGTTTTGGCCCCATGGATAATAGTAATCCATCGCATTATAAGTTAAATTTCCCATTATCAATAATGTTAATAAAAGAGAGTATAATTTTTTATCAATTTCTTTTAGGATTTTTCTTTGCTTTTTCGTGTAGAAGACAAGTAAAACAACCCACATTATCCAAGCAAAAAGTAGTGGAAGAACATCTGCTAAGCGATATCCTGTAACCCAAATAGATAGCACAGTAACGATACTAAAAAAGAATAATGCCAAGGCCATAACTAATAAATCTTGTCTTTTTAAAAGGAATCGATCATTAAATAAATGGGCAGAGCCACAAGCTAAGAAAAAAGGTAAGACGAATGTCCAACGGTTATACGGTCCAGATAATCCATTCATAATTGAACCAAAAAAAGGCAATAATAGCATCACTCCAAAAATAGTTAACATGATTAAAATAAATTTATCTTTTTGTTTATGGTGTATAAGATAAACAAGCACCAAGATCCCAAATGATGAGAAGCCAAGCGCAGTCCAAAGATAACTTCCTGGGATGAAGAGATTCCTCACTAAAGCTAAATAGTATTCTAATGGGTATACAATCAACCCTTGAGCAAATTTGTTAGAAGATTCTCTCGAAGAATGTAAAAACCCCCATACAACTGGGATAAATAAAACGCCAGATAACAAAACACCAATGAAATAAGAATAGGCAAATACCCAAAATGTTGACAATACCCTTTTGAAAGATGTTTTTCCATATAAAGTAAAAAAACGTATTAATCCATACAGAAAAATTAATATAGTAAGCATATAAAAAAAGTAAAAATTACTCATCGCACCTAAAAAAATACTTCCTATAAAAAAAACAGGCGATTTGTTTCGTAAAATACGTTCTACTCCTATGCACATTAGCGGAAAGAAAATCATTGGCAAAAGAAAAAACGGATGACGCGTCACATTTAAAATAACATAGTAAGTAAATGTATAAATCACGGAACCCATTAACGCCCCTGGTAATTCTATTTTCATTTCCCAACAAAACAATAAAAAAGAAGCCCCTATTGCAAATACTCTTAATAAAATTAAAAAGTGAAAGGCTAACTCTATTTGGCTCACAGGAAATAATAAACCTAAATATACAAAAGGATCACCAATAATATAATAGCCATAGGAGGCTATCACATCTGCCCCTAATCCTATATTCCAATTCCATTGAGCCATTCCTGCTGAAGGTTGATGTAAAAAATCCTGAATAATGCCTAAATACTCTTTAAAAATTAAATAATGTTGGCTAAATCCATCGCCTTCCCAAATGAAAGATTGTCGCGTTACAAAAAAATACCCATAAATAACTGATACCATAAAAATAAATAAAAAAAGATAACAAAAAATAAACCTAGTTATTCCTTTTTTATTCTGGGTTTCCATGGCACTCATTCCTTTCTATTTGAAAATAAACCATTTGCTAAAAAAGTAATTCAGTAACACAACAATAAACTGTGTTACGAGCTTGGATAAGTTAGAATCGAGTTGAAGTCCTCCGATTAAAATCCACATACTTAACATGTCAAATCCAGCTGAAATCAATCGGAAACTACAAAATAAAGAGAACTCTTTTAACCAGGCACGAACGGTTAACGTTTTAGATTTAAAGACATATTTTTTATTTGTAAAAAAAGCAAAGATAATAGATATTGCAATAGAAATAGCATTCGCAAGTAGGTATTGAAAACCCAATAAGGTATCAAATGCAAAAAATACAATCAGGTTAACCAAAGTAGTTAACCCTCCAAAGATTAAATAACTAATTATTTCTTCATGTTTTTCATAAAGCCTTTTTAATGTCGACATTAGTTTAACTTGCACCACTTTCGTTTTTATTATTTTGTCGTTCTTTTTCTGAATATTCTTGAATAAAATACAACGGTCGATTTTTTGTTTCAACAAATACTCGACTTAAATATTCTCCGATAACTCCTAAAGAAATTAACTGAATCCCACCAATAAATAAAATACCAGCAATAATAGAAGTATACCCCGCTATGTCTCTTCCATACAAGCTTGTTTTAATAAGTTCAAAAATCAAGTATAAAAAAGCAAAAAATGAAATAATAAACCCAATGATAGACCATATTTTTAACGGAATTGTGCTATAAGAAGTAATGCCATCAAGGCCTAATTTTACTAATGCTGAAAGTTTCCATTTCGTTTCTCCAGCTGTCCGTGCTTCAGCGATATACGATATTTCTTTCTTTTTAAATCCAATCCAACCATACATCCCTTTGGTATAACGCTCTTTTTCTCGCATTTTGATTAAAGCGTCCATACATTTCTTGTCTAACAATCTGAAATCACCCGCCTGTGGATAGACCCTTTCTTTAGTAACTTTTTGCAATAATTGATAATACCATTTTGATGCCCTTTTTTTGAACCAAGATTCTCCTTCACGAGCTTTTCGAATGGCATAAACATCATCATATCCCAGTTCCCACCATTTTAACATCTCTTCTATTAGTTTAGGCGGTTGTTGTAAATCAGCATCAATTATAATTGTTGCATCAGTATCTACATGATCAAACCCCGCCAACATCGCAATTTCTTTCCCGAAATTTCTTGACAAATCAAGGTATTGAACGCGAGAATCTAACTGTTTCAATTTCTTAAGCTTTTCAAGTGTCCTATCCGTGCTTCCATCATTGATGAACAAGAAAGTAAATTGGTATTGGGCGAGTTTTTTGCAAACTAAAACTAATTTTTTATACATATGATCAATGACAGCTTCCTCGTTGTAGGCAGGAATTAATATTGTAATAGTTTTCATATTATCCAACCTTTCATCCATTAATTGAATCTTTTAAAATGATTGGGTTTGTTACTAGTATAACCTTTTAATAAATACCCGTCTATTCTGCTCCTTATTTTTTTAGAGACAAAAATAGATTGGGAAAGGAGCGATAAAATAGAAAAAAATCGTATGAAATCAAACGAACAAAAGTTGATTTCATACAATTCCATTTTTCCTATCTTGCTATTTCGCACAAAAACCCCTTTATGTCCCAGCCTTTTTATTAAAGGTAATACTTTTTGATAACAGCTAATTCATCGTTTAATTCATAAACCAATGGTTGTCCTGTTGGAATTTCTAATTCCATAATATCATCATCAGAAATTTCTTCAATGTATTTAGCTAAAGCACGCAACGAATTACCGTGAGCGGCTACTAACACTGTTTTGCCCTCTAATATAGCAGGTGCAATCTGATCTTCCCAAAAAGGAATAACCCGGTCTAAGGTCGTTTCTAAGTTTTCTCCCATAGGAACAACGCGTTTTTGTAAATTAGCATAGCGACGATCATTAAGCGCTGAGTTTGGATCATCTGGTTCTAATAATGGTGGCAAGGTATTATATGAACGACGCCATAATTGAACTTGCTCGATACCATATTTATCAGCCGTTGCTTTTTTATTAAGTCCTTGTAATGCTCCGTAATGACGTTCGTTTAGACGCCAAGTTTTGACTTCTGGAACCCACAATTGATCAGAGTCTTCTAAAACAATATGGCACGTTTTGATAGCGCGTTTTAAAACAGACGTAAAAGCCATGTCAAATTCGATTCCAGCTTCTTTTATTTTTTCGCCAGCTTCATGAGCTTCTTTTAATCCTGCATCACTTAAGTCAACATCAACCCATCCTGTAAATTGATTCAATGCATTCCATTCACTTTGACCATGACGAACAAATACAATTTTCTTCACATACATCCCAACTTTCCTAGTTTCTCACTTATTATTGTACACCTTGTTGCTTGGGAAATGCACATAGAATGATTACATTCGTTTTTCAAAATAGTTTTAATTAGTAAATATTAATGTGGTTTATTAGGTACAATTAAAAACAAAAACTTTCTAACAACTAGTAAATTTACTAATGGTTAGAAAGATTTAACTTACATATAAATAGATGATAAATCACTAGCAATTGTAGGATATGCAAATATAAGCTGTGTGGCCTCTTTTGTAGTCATTTTTTCATCGATTAACAGACTCAAGAAATTAATTAAATCATCTGCTCTCTCATTTAGGCAAGTTGCTCCAACTAACAATCCAGTTTTCCGATTTTTTATTAGTTTAATTTTTGAAATAGGTTCATTTACTCGAGAGTAACTAAACCAAGAAGTAGCATCAATTTGAGATACTTCATAATCATCCTCTTGTTCAGTTGCTTGTTCAATAGATACTCCTGTTTGAGCTAGTTTCGGACTTGAATAAACAACCGTAGGAATACAAGGATAAACAATTTTGTCGGTTGTTTTACCAGTCAGGTATTTCACTAAATAATTCCCTTCAAAACTCGCTACTGGAGTTAATTTTGCGCGTTTTTTTGACAACACATCTCCGCAAGCAAAAATGTTTTTATTGCTTGTTTGTAGGTAGTCATTGATTTGAATTCCATTTTTATTATAGTCTACTTTCGCTTTGTCCAGATCTAATGCTTCAATGTTAGGAATACGTCCCGTCGCACAAAATACTAAATCTGTCTTTATACTCTCATTATTCTCAATTATTACTAAAAAAGAATCTTTGTTTTTTTTAATTTCTTTTGTATTCATATTAAAATGAAAAATTACACCTTTAGCTTCTAACTGTTGGACACTTTGTTTAACAAGTTCAGAATCAAAAGCTTTCAATGGTTTATCATTATGATGAACAACGTGTACTTTAGCACCTGCAGCATTGGCAATGGTTGCTAATTCAAAAGAAACATAACCACCACCAATAAAGGTAACTGTTTTAGGCATTTCAGGCAAAGATAAGAAGTCGTCACTGGTTAGCAAATAGTCTTTTCCTTCAATAGGTAATAAGGAAGGTCTTGCACCAGTCGCAATAACAAAGGTTTCAGCTGAGAATGTGCCGTCATTTACTTGAACTGTTTTTTCATCAATAAATTTAGCTTTCCCTATAATAGTTTCCACTCCAGCTGATTGCAAACTCTTATTAGATGCATCTGACACAGGATTTATAATCGATTCTTTAAATGCCATTAATTCAGACCAATTGACTTGGGGAGTATGAGAAAAACCTTTTCCGATTAATTGTGTAACACTGTCTTTAGCTTCTACTATTGAGTAAAGAGTTTTTTTGGGATCACAGCCTCGGTTTGGGCAAGTTCCACCCCATAAATCATCTTCTATAACAGCAACTTTTTTGCCTTCTGCAACAAGTCCATTCGCTATTGCCATTCCACCAACACCACTACCGATAATAATCACATCGAATGCTTTATTCATCTGTAAAACCTCCCCTTCAAATACGTTTTACCATAGACTGTCTCTTTTTGCCATTAACTACTCTTGCTTTTTATAAAAAGTGTCTCTTTTATTGTTTTTTTTTTGAAGAATTTACGATCTTCTACACTAAAGACCTCAAACATGTTAGAATCGTATTACTAAACGTTTGGGAGGGTTTTCAAAAATGAATGAAAAAACATTAGTATTGATAAAACCGGATGCTGTAGAACGAAATTTAATTGGAAATATTTTAATGGAATACGAACGGAATGGTTTAAAAGTTACAGATATGAAGTTAATAACGGCTTCGACAGCATTAGCAGAAAAACACTATGCTGAACACAAAGAAAAGCCTTTTTTCAATAGATTGGTATCTTACCTTACAAGAAGTCCACTAGTTGCACTTGTTTTAGAAGGAGAAAATGTGGTGAGTCGGGTACGAAAATTAAATGGAACAACAAACCCTGAAGAATCTGATGATAATACGATTCGTGCGCTTTATGGGCTAAGTTTATCAGAAAATACGGTTCATTCATCTGATTCAAAAGAAAGCGCGCTTAGAGAATGTTCCATTTGGTTTAATTAGATTAATTCTATCTGTACAATAAAAAAATCTGCCAAGATATATTGGTAGATTTTTTTACTTATAATGATAATTTTAATTTTTTTAATAAAAACTTTGCTGTTACTTTTAGCCTTAACTTTTTTTATTTCTAAGGAAGCGCGTTATGATATAATAATATTTGAACTAAATAGTCAATAAAAGGAGAATTCTATGAAAATTGGTTACGCTTGTCTAACTCTAGGTGTATACAATACAAATTTTAGAACATGTACTCTTAAAACCGCAACACCAAAGCATTTATTAACACTAATCGAACATAATTTGAAAACTTTAGATAGAATTATTGATTACAATATTAGTATGGGAATTACCCATTTTAGAATCAGTTCGGACATCATTCCTTTCGGTTCAAGTCCAATTAACACTCTTCCTTGGGATGATATTTTTAAAGAAGAATTTCATTTCATTGCTAAAAAATTAAAAGCAACTAATACAAGGGTATCCATGCACCCTGGACAATATACTGTCTTAAATTCACCAAATGAAGATGTCGTCAAACGAGCAGTAGAGGATCTTGCTTACCATGCTCGCTTTTTAACTGCTCTTGAAACAGCAAAGTCTAGTAAAATTATTCTTCATATTGGTGGTGTCTATGGAGATAAAGAAACAGCTGTTGCAAGATTCGAAAAAAATTACCATCTTTTAAGTCAAGAGATCAAAAATAGATTAGTCATTGAAAATGATGATAAATCTTATCATATAGGTGATGTACTAGCTATTGGACTTACAAATCACATCCCTGTCGTCTACGATAATTTACACAATCAAGTTCTTCCTTTTGATATTTCTAAAGATGATCGTTATTTTATAACTCTGGCCAATCAAACTTGGAAGACCGAAGATGGTGTTCAAAAAATTCATTACTCCCAAGGTGAAAAATTAAAAAGAGCTGGGAGCCACTCTAGAACAATCAATTTAGAAGTATTAAATGAATTTATAAAAGATATTCCTGATGTGGATATTATGTTAGAAGTAAAAGATAAAAACTTATCTGCTGTTAAAGCAGCTAACTTAATTACACCGAATAAGGAAATCTCAAACTTAGAAAAAGAATGGGCTAGATATAAATACAACATTCTTGAACATGATCCAACTCTATATAAAGAGATTAGAACCCTTTTAAAAGATAAAGAGTCTTATCCTGTAATAAAGTTTTACTTTTTAATCGACCAAGCCTTGGCCGTAGAACCAAGTGAAGGAACGAGAATAAACGCTGCATCACATGTCTGGGGATATTTTAAAGAGGTCGCTACAGAAAAAGAGCGAAAACAGTATGCTTCCTATATCGAATCCTTTAAAAAGGGAACCTATTCTATTAATGCTGTTAAAGGAATGCTTTTAAAATTGGCCATTAAATATAAAAACGATTACTTATTATCTAGTTACTACTTTCATTTTTAAATAGGAGGAATTCATTTGAAAAAAGCAGCAAAGAATGATCTGCGCTTCATTATTTTATTTGGTTTGCTACTTGTTTTTGTTGGGGGTTGTTCATCTACAAAAGATACAAACAAAGAAGCAATAGAATCTGTTATAAAGACAGCTTTCACTCTTCCTGATGAAGAATTGATGGTTGAAGTAAATGACCCAGGAAATGCTACTTATATTGGGGAAATCTCATCTAGCGAAAGTTCAACTTTAAAAGGAAAACATAACGGAATCGAAAAATTGCTACAAGAAAGATATGGTGACAAGTTCACTAAATATGGCTATGAAAAATTTGTATCTGGTTCTGCTTCTGTTTATCCTATGTTAGCAGAACGATCAGGGTATTTAACAACCGTTGAAAATGTCATTGTCGAACAAGATAAGGATGACCCTAACCGATACCATTTTGAAGCTGAAATTATTTATACGACTCACGATGGAGAAGAAAAAAAGACAACTATGATAGGTAAAGCCGAATGCAAACAAGAAGAAGGAAAAATAGATTCCTTAGATATTAATGACGATGGTGGATTAGCGAAAGAAATGTCTGGTGAATCTGAACACTAATCAACCTTTATTACACAATTAACTTCTCGTAAACGATATCTTTCATGAGAAAGTCCGTGTAGAATCAGACAATAGTAAAGCTATTACTCTTGAACGCGAATGGCAACTAAATGAATTAAAAACCATTATTAAAGAATAGCATCTTTATAAAAAGAAACACCCTGATTTAAGTATAAAATCAGGGTGTTTCTTTTTAAATTAAAATTGTCGTTTGAAAGGAATGGTTTGAATACTTGCATAATCCGTTCCACCCAATCGAGCGACTGGACGTAGAACATCAGATAAGACGTAACCTTGTTTAGAATCATAAACTTTTTCATCTACAATGGAACCAATCACTCGAAGAATAACCAAATCTGCTTCTTCATGATTTTTCTCATAGTTTTTCAATGCAATCGATTCTTCCAAAACAACTTCAAATCGAATCAACGCTTCTTCTATACCAGGTGTTTTAATTTTCATACTTGAACTTAAATGTAGATTTGTTAATTCTAGCTCACTATTGTTTCTTTCCAACGGCTTAGAAGAAACATCCATTGCATCTATTAATGATTCATTCACTATATGAATAACCGCTTCTTTTTCTCTAGAAATATTTAAAAAAGTATCTTTTTGCTTGTCTCCATCTCTCTGAAAAGATACGGCTACTAATGTTGGAGATAGCACATTGAAGTAACTAAAAGGTGCTAAATTGATACTCGCATCCTCATTAAGACTAGTGATCCAAGCTATTGGCCGTGGAATAACACTGCCTTTAACCAGTTTCATTCTATTTTTTTCATCTATTTTATCAAAATCTATTTTTAACTTTGTCATTGAACGTCCTCCATTTTCATTGAAAGAAAGCTTTTAGCATCGTTTAATTCTTCCTGAGTGATTTGATGTCCTTGGTCACGTATAACAGTCTCTACTTTTATTGAAGCTGCTGCCATGCTCGTTTTAATCTGCATGAACTCGCTTTCAGTGACATAAGGATCCTTTTTTCCAGCGGTCATTAAAACTCTAAGATTTGCTTGCTTTTTAAATCCTTTATCGGGAGTGACTTGAGAAGGATGAAACAACAAAATAGTGTCTACTGGCAAATCAGTATATTCTTTTAAGAGATTTTTCGCAAGGTTCGCTCCATTAGAATAACCTATTATTGTTACCATCGCGTCCTCTAAGCTGTTTTTCTTAAGCGATTCACGGATTGATTCGTAAAGATCTTGTGTTGCTTTAGCCAGACTTAAAAGATCAAAGCTTCCATCAGGATAACGTGCAAAGTATCGACTCATCCCATTTTCGTTTACTTCTCCTTGGAAACCAATTTTTGTAGACTCTGGATCAAGAAAATGAGCGAGTTCAAACAGACTTGTAGCTGTTCCTCCAGTTCCATGAAGAGTGATGATTACATGTTTATCCATTCCTCTACTGATTGTCTCTTTCATCATAAAGACTCCTCTGACTTTTTACCTATTTTTTTTAACAAGTATTGCAACTGTAATTCTTCATCTTTACTTAAGACATTAAAAATAGACCGCATATAAGAATAATGTTTTTCATAAATCTCTTCAAATACCTCTGTGCCCAGTTCTGTAAGAGCAATGATTTGAATTCTTTTATCCTTTTCTTTCTTTTCTTTTGTAATGTAATTTTTCTTACTTAGTATTTCTAGCACGTAAGTCATGCTGCTGTTAGGAATAAGCACAGTATCGATTAGCTCTTGCGTTGTAAGTAATCCTTTTACAAACAGAGCTTCCATAGCTGTAAATTCATTAACATTGATGTCTGTATTCGAAAGAGAATGTTTTACATTTTTTTCAACGCTATTGTAAGCTTTAAATAAAATAATTAAACTTTTAAGTTCATTCCTCATTTTTCAAAGTACTCCTTTTCAAAGTGTTTCGTACTTCTTACCGTATCAAAATCTGGCAATTGTGATTCAACGTATTCACGTTTATTTCTTAAATGAGGTGGAAGTGTCAGTGTTTCTCCAAGTACTTCGTAAGTTTCTTCATCATCAATAAATCCTGGCCCTTCTGTCGACAACTCAAATAGGATGTTGGGGTACAAACGTATATAAACAGCTTTAAAATAATACCGATCAATAAAACCTGAGTTTGGCAGACCTAATTTGTTAAAATGCCCTTTCCAAGCATCCAGATGTTCTTTGTTCTCAACTCTAAAAGCAACATGATGAACACCACCATAACCTTGCCTTGCACTTTCTAACGTATCATCTTTTTCAACAATAACTGAAGCACCATTACCGCCTTCACCCATTTCATAAAGAGTAAAATTATCTTCACTTCCCACTTTTCGCATCTTCATCACTTCAATAAGAGCATGCTCCATCATTTCTTCAAATTGAACTCTCAAAAAAATAGGTCCTAATCCCGTAATTGCGTACTCATCTGGAACTGGTCCTTTATGCCAAGGCTCTCCTGACTTTATCCCTTTATTTTTTTCATCAGAAAAAATCGCGTATTGTTGCTTATCAAAATCTTCAAAATAAAGAACTCGTTTTCCAAAATGTTCAATTATGGGATTTTTTTTGATTTTATAATGATTCAGTCTTTTTTCCCAATATCTAAGTGTTTCATCATTTGGCACTCTAAAACTTGTTCTGGAAATGTCATTTGTTCCTTTTTGATGAGGAGCAGTTCCATTAAAATCAAAAAAGGTCATATCGGTTCCAGCATTGCCACGATCATCAGCGAAAAATAAATGATACGTTGAAAGATCGTCTTGGTTCACGTTCTTTTTTACTAAGCGCATACCTAAAATATGGGTATAAAAATCGTAAATTTTCTCTGCACTACTTGTTATTGCTGTAACATGGTGTATTCCCTTCAATTGTTTTATTTCATTCATTATGAAATAGCCTCCTATTTATTCATTTCTTATTCGTTAATTTAATTTTTGAAGCTTTCTTCTTTTTAAAAATATGACTCCTTTTTTATATCTTATGCTAAGATTCTAGCTTTCCTGTATTTTTTCATTAATCAGATGATGTGTTTTTAATTATTATTTTACTGTATGACCATATTATTACTAATTCGTAATAATATCAAATTTTTTAAATTTCATAAAATCACCTTTAGAATAAATAACACCTTTTTGTTTTGTAATAGTTTTGGAGATTTAGACGCTTTTGCTAAAATGCTTTGAGATAAAAAAATGACACTTAACCTCTCTTCCATCTTATTTTTGGAAGAACGGTTTGAGTGTCATTTTATTTATTAGTGTAAATTAAGGACTGCAACCCTTTTATTTAAATCGATTCTTCATTTACTTCTAAGTTCTTATAGGCCTCTTTTAACATTCTACAATGAACACCTAAAATACCATTAGAAACTTGTGTAACATGGAAATCCCCTTTAACACTTAGAGTGGAATATGCTAATTCTCTAGATATATTAAACCGATGCGTTAGAAAATCTACAGCTTCTAATGCAGCTTCTATGTTTGCTAAGTCCAAGGTATGACCAAAGCCGTGTGTTTCCCAATGCTCACCAGAGTCTAAAACAGGATTCTTAAATAACTTTTTATCTTTGTGGAGAATAATTTGAATACGGCCATTCAGACTACCTTCAATTGCTGTCCCACTAAGTTCTCCGTCTCCTTGTGCAAAGTGACTATCACCAACATAAACACCCGCACCTTTTACTTGAACTTTATAATACATTGATGTTCCAGTAATAAAGTTTTTGTTATCAACATTTCCACCAAAATCAAATGGATGAAGAGAATGAACTTTACCCTTTTTAGCAGGTAATACTCCCGCAACGCCAAAGAACATATTTAATGGAATTGTCAATTTTTCTGTAATTGGTGTTCTTTTAACAGATCCTGGAGGCGTCACAAGTCCTGGTGCATTTATTGGTCTTGGATAAGGATAAGAAAAAATCGGATACGTAATTCCTTGTTCTAAATCAACTTCGAAAATAAAGATAGATTCTTCACGATTAAAGCTATTTGATAAATTCCCCCAATTGGCTAGGACATTTGACCCATAATTCATTCTTGGTTTGGTTTCAATAATCTTCATTTCAATAATATCATTAGGCTCAGCATCTTTGACATAAATAGGCCCAGTTATGATATGATCTCCCATATCCCTAACGACAACATCATAAATTTCTTTAATTGCGTCATCAAACAATAAATCAGGCGCATCACCAGATTGATGATTCAATGCTTCAATATCGACAAAATCTCCTGATTCGATAGTTAAAACTGGTTTCCAAGAATTATCATAGTAACCCCATTTGACTGTATCAACTGTAGCTTTTAATTCATGTATCTTAGTCATAATTGCCTCCTCTTCAAATTATTCATATAATTAGTCGATGCTTTTTACACTTCAAAAATATAACAACATCAAGAAATTCTGTATGTTCATTAAAATGATAGCGCTATCTTTTTTAGGAATTCGTTAGCAACCTAGGAGTTTATTGACCTCCGTATAATATAAAATATGTTTGTGTAATTTTATCAAATCTGTGAAAAATGTCAAGAATTTTTGATATATGCCCTTATATATTTTGATATTTGCCCTTATAAACTAAGAAGCGATTCCCCCTAAAAAAAAGCATCCCAAAATACACCTAACTTTTAGTTTTCAGCTTTTATCAAATCATTTCAAGTCCAACACAACAAAAAAAGCTGTTAGAACGTTGTATTAACAACGTCTAACAGCTTTTTTGTTTCTATTCCCACTCGATAGTTGATGGTGGTTTACTCGTTATATCGTACACGATACGGTTAACGTGAGCAACTTCATTTACAATGCGAACAGATATTTTTTGCAAAACATCCCATGGAATACGAGCAAAATCACTTGTCATACCATCAATTGAAGTAACAGCACGAACACCAACAGTGTAATCATACGTACGTCCGTCACCCATAACTCCAACGCTACGAATGCCAGGTAAGACAGTAAAGTATTGCCATACGTCACGGTCAAGTCCAGCTAATGCGATTTCTTCACGTAGAATAGCATCACTTTCACGCACGATTTCTATTTTTTCTTCAGTCAGTTCGCCAAGTACACGAATGCCTAATCCAGGACCTGGGAAAGGTTGACGCCATACTAAACTTTCTGGCATACCTAATTCAATTCCTAATTCACGTACTTCATCTTTAAATAATGTATTTAAAGGTTCAATTAACTTAAACTGCATATCTTCAGGAAGGCCACCAACGTTATGGTGTGATTTGATTGTTTCTGCTGTATCTGTTCCACTTTCAATCACATCTGTATAAAGGGTTCCTTGTGCTAAGAATTCAATGCCTTTTAATTTTGTTGCTTCATCATCAAAAACATAAATAAATTCATTTCCAATAATTTTGCGTTTTTGTTCAGGATCACTAACACCAGCTAATTTATCCATGAAGCGTTTTTTAGCATCTACTCTGATAATGTTCAAGCCAAATTTACCTTCTAGACTAGCCATAACTTGATCGCCTTCATTTTTACGCAATAAACCATGATCAACAAAAATACACGTTAGTTGATCTCCAATAGCTCTTTGCAATAAGACACCAACGACACTTGAATCTACTCCGCCAGATAAAGCTAATAAGACATTTTTAGTGCCAACTGTTTCACGGATTTTTGCGATTTCAATATCAATAAAGTTACTGATGCTCCAAGTTCCTTTGCAGCCACAAACAGAAAAAGCAAAGTTTTTCAGCATCGCATTCCCTTGTTCAGTGTGGCGTACTTCTGGATGGAATTGAACTGCGTGGAAATTTCTTTTTGAATCAACCATTGATGCAATCGGACAGTGTGGACTCGTTGCTGCAACTTCAAAACCTATCGGAACTTGAGTAACTAAATCACCATGACTCATCCAAACAGTTTCTGCATTTGACAACCCTCCAAATAATGGTGCATTCACATTATTTATTTCAATGTTTGCTTTCCCATATTCACGGTTTGAACTGCCTTCCACTTTTCCGCCTAGTGCAGTTGTCATTAATTGCATCCCATAACAAATCCCTAAAATAGGAATGCCTAGTTCGAAAATAGCAGGATCAATTGAATAAGCTCCATCATCATAAACACTCATAGGGCCGCCTGAAAAAATAATACCTTTTGCATTCATACTGCCTAGCTCTTCTGCTGTTACTTTATGAGAAATTAATTCTGAAAATACACCAAATTCTCTAATACGTCGTGTAATTAATTGATTGTATTGACTCCCAAAATCTAATACAACAATCTTTTCAACATTTGTTAAATCAGTCGTTATTGCCACGCAGTTTCACCCCATCTAATTTTTTCTTTTTACAGTTTTTCATCTGTCTCACCTATAATTATCTGTTAGGTTTCATTGTATCGACTCTGAGTAGACAAATCAATATGTCGAAAACGCTTTTTTGATTTTTTTTAATATTTTCGAAGCAATAAACGGTCAATATAATGGTTTCCACTTTTATGCAAAATTAAATCTGCCCGATTTCGAGTTGGCATGATAAATTCAGTTAAGTTTTTTAAGTTTACTTTTTCCCAAATTCCTCGAGCCATTACAAAGGCATCTCCTCGATTGCCCTGAGCATACGGATAATAGTAGTTGCTTGGATCTGTAAATGCCGTATCTAATAATGTACTAAATCGTTCTAAGTACCATTTTTCAATTTGAATAGGTTCAGCATCTACATAGATTGAGAAATCAAAAAAGTCGCTGATATAAATTTGTTCGTTTGCTGGCAACTGAAGAATGTTGATGCCTTCTACTATTAGAATATCTGGTTGATTTAATATATGAAATTCATTTTCAACAATATCATAGATTTGGTGTGAGTAAACAGGAGAAACAACCTCTTCTTTTCCGTTTTTTACATCTCCTAAAAAAGCAATCAAGCGTGCCATGTCATAACTTTCCGGAAAGCCTTTACGATCCAACAAATTTTCTTTACGTAATATCTTATTGGGATAAAGGAACCCATCCGTAGTAATCATATCAACTGTTTTATCCTTATAAACTCGCGAAAGAAGTGTTTGTAATAAACGCGCAACGGTACTCTTTCCGACAGCAACACTTCCTGCTATCCCAATGATATAAGGTTTTTGAACAATTTCTTTACCTAAGAAAGCATTCTTTTTTGCTTGTAAGTGCTCATATTGATGGATATAAACATCTAGTAATTGAATGATTGGTACGTATACTTCTTCCACATCCAGTAGGGAAATACGGTCATTTAAACCCGTTAATTCTTTTAATTCTTGATGGCTCAATGGAGCAGCAGTATTTTTATTTAATTCTTTCCATTCATCTCGTTCGATAATATGAAATGTTGCTGATTCTTTCATACAGCGGCCCTCCATGTTCTTTTAAACTTCTGTATGATTATAACAAATAAAGTGTCCGATTTGTAGCTCTTACATAAATGCGTTTAATTAACCTTGTTATCTTAAAAAAAACTTAACTAGTCAAATGCAACTAATTTAGTGTAGTATGAGATTATTAGGTATATACTATTTATTCTCTTTTTATTGTTTCAATACCTTTTTTATTACTATTAATAGGAGGATTAGTATGGAGGAAAGCAAAAAAAAATTAGTCGAAATTTGGGGAGATGTTGTAGCTATTCGGAGTTTAGTTTTAGCTATTTTATTTTCAAGTTTCTCAACAATGGGAGCCTTTTTCTTAGCACCTGTTGATGATAGGAGTAAGCAACTTTTCTTTGGATTAGCCGGTGCTTTAATCGGTTTTGTTCTTTCTAGTATTTTTATTAAACCAAAGCGCATTATTATAAAACCAAACGCAAATGACGAACAAAATAAAGAAAGCTCTAAACAAGAGGTGATTAAATAGTGGACGCTTTTTTATTATTCCAAATGGTTTTTGCTTCCTTATCAGCCTTTCTATTGTATACTTTTATTGGCTTTATTCCCGGAACAGATGAAACATCGGTGCTCGTCCCCGTATCATTAGCGCTTGTTTTAGCAGGGACACCACCTATCATTATTTTAACTTTTTTTATTTCAGCTATTGTAACTTTAAATTTAACCAATGCTATGCCAACTGCTTTAGTTGGTTTACCAGGTGGTGTTTTATCTAGTCCAATGATTGAACATGCTCTTTTCTTGAAAAATAAAGGCATGTCTGCTCTAACCATTAAGAAAATGGCGGCTGGTTCATTAATTGGAACAGTCATTTCTATTCCAATTTCACTTATCGTGGCTAATTTATTGGCGCCTTATGGCACTATTATTCAACCATATGCTCCACTATTGTTCGTTATCGGAGCTATCTTTTTGTCTTTAATCGGAAAAAATAAATGGTTAGCTTTATTAAGCATCATTCCTTTAGCTTTGTTATTTCAAAGTTTACGTTACCTCTATTGGGGTATGGAAGTTGTTCCTAAAGATACAAATATCACGACCTCTTTCTTTTTGGGTATCACTATCGGTCCTTTAATTATTTCTATGTTTTCTTTATTAACTAAAGAAGGACAAAAAAGCATGTTAACTGATCAGCCAAAACTTATTACCCTTTCTAAAAAAACGAGTGGAAAACAAACGTTAAATCCATTTAAAATTCTAACAAAATCAGAACTAAAGTCTGCTTCCTTTGCAGCTCTAGTTTCCAACTTTTTCTTTGTGCTAAGCCCAGTTGGTTTAATTATTTTATTCGGTGGAGCTGTCGGAAACCGTAAAAAAGATTTAGTTGAAAAAGCAACAACTAGTATTACAACGATGAGTGCTTTAGCTCAATCTACTTATTTATCAGGTATTATTATTCCGTTAATTGCTTTAGGTATTCCATTATCTCCGACCTCTATTGGCCCAGGAAATGCTTTATTCAATGCTCCACCCGTTTTCACCGTTGACAATAATTTGCATCACATATTAAGTAGAAGTGAATTTGTTTGGGCTATTTTAGTTGGCGCTTTGATCGCAAGTGGTCTGTCTTATCTAGTTATTAATCGTTACGCCGAAGTAATTTCTCGTTTTGTTTTGACTAAAATACCTCACGAAGCTGTCCTTGGACTATTCATTTCATTTATTTTATTATTAGCTTATATGGATGCGGGTCTAATCAATATTTTCGGTGTTTTATTAATTGGGATTGTTTGTGGCTCATTGAATAAAATGGGCGTCAATTACGGCATTCAATTTATGACATTGTACGCTGCACCTTGGATTATTGAAAAACTAGCCAACTTATAAATAAAACTATTAAAAAGGAGGTCTCTTATGAGAGCAACCGGTATATCAAATGGAAAAATTATTCTAATGGGAGAACATTCCGTCGTCTATGGTGAACCTGCCATCGCTATCCCGTTTCTTGCTACTGCAATTGAAGCTGTGATTGAAACAACAAATGGACCTGTCACGATTGATTGTTTTTTTTATAAAGGGAAACTAACTAAAGCACCAACACGTTTATTAAATTTGGTTACTGTCATTATTGAAACCGTAAAAAAATTAAATAAACCCCTAGAAAACTTTGACATTACTATTACAAGTACCATCCCTGCTGAAAGAGGAATGGGTTCTAGTGCGGCTGTTGCAGTAGCAACCATTCGTGCTTTGTTTCATTATTTTAATGAGTCTTTATCAAATGATGTCCTATTAGAATTAACCAATATATCTGAAACAATCGCTCATGGAAATCCAAGTGGTTTGGATGCTGCCATGACTAGTAGCAATTCCCCTCTATATTATGTTAAAGGTCAAAAATTCGAATTGTTCCCACTTAAAGTTACAGCTTACATAGTCGTAGCCGATACTGGTATAACCGGACAAACAAAAGAAGCTGTCGAAAACATCGCACAATTGTATCAATCTGCTCCTGAAAAAACAGATAACTCAATCAAGCAATTAGGTCAGTTAACTAAACGGGCTAAAGTAGCTATTGAACAAGATCAAGCAATCGAATTGGGAACTTGTATGACTCAAGCACATAAAATACTTGATTCTTTAGGTGTCAGCAATCCGGAGTTAAACCGACTTGTTCAGACTGCATTAGACTCAGATGCTATAGGTGCAAAATTAACAGGTGGTGGCCGTGGTGGTTGCATGATTGCTTTAGCAAAAAGTAAATCAGCTGCCAACCAGTTAGCTGAAGCCTTGATAAAAGTTGGAGCTCAGCATACATGGATTTATAACATGAGAAAGGATGAATAAGATGCCTGAAAAAATAGTACGAGCACATACAAATATTGCTCTGATAAAATACTGGGGTAAACGAGATGAAGCTCTTATTTTACCAGCTAGTAGTAGCCTTTCTTTAACCTTAGATGCTTTTTATACGGATACTTCCGTTACATTTGATACGGCTTTTCAAAAAGATACTTTCTACTTAAACACTATCTTACAAAATGAAAAAGCCACTAACAAAGTGAGTCGCTTTTTAGATTTATTTAGAGAATCGGCAGGTATTACTTCACCTGCACTCATTAAAAGTACAAACTTTGTTCCTACAGCAGCTGGATTAGCTTCTTCTGCATCTGGAATGGCCGCTTTAGCGGGTGCAGCTAACTTAGCTTGCAACCTTCAATTAACTCAACGTGAATTGTCTCTGTTTGCCCGTAGAGGGTCAGGATCAGCTACTCGTAGTATCTACGGAGGGTTTGTTGAGTGGCAGATGGGTACTTCTTCAGAAGATTCTTACGCTGTTCCGATTGATGACGCTAATTGGGACATTGGGATGCTAGTCATTGTTGTTAATAGCCGCAAAAAAGAAATGTCCAGTCGTGAAGGAATGAAAAATACCGTAGAGTCTTCTCCTTTTTATCTAGGTTGGTTAGAAAGCACTGCTAAAGATTTAATTGATATAAAAAAGGCCATTCATTTACGTGATTTCCAAAAAATGGGAGAAATTACCGAGAGTAATGGAATGAAAATGCATGGAACAATGCTAGGTGCTAACCCTCCTCTTTCTTATTGGGAACCCGATAGCGTGGTTGCCATGCAAGTAGTCCGTCAATTACGTCAAGAAGGTATTCCTTGTTACTTTACAATGGATGCTGGTCCTAATGTGAAAGTTCTTTGTCGCTTAACAGATAGCGAAAAAATAAAAGCACGCTTTGCAGAACGATTTAAATCGGAACAGTTAATCCTTGCTAGGCCCGGTGAAGGTCTTAAGATTCTGTCAAATTAGAGATCAGGATTGAATCTCAAAGGAGGAAATAGTAAATGATAGAAGTTTCAGCACCTGGCAAGCTTTATATTGCGGGTGAATACGCAGTAGTCGAACCTGGTCACCCAGCTATTATTGTTGCGGTTGATCAATTTATTACTGTATCCCTTGAACAAACAAAAAACGTTGGCAGCATCACTTCTTTTCAATATGGAAATTTACCTATTTTATGGAAAAGAAACAACGATCAATTAATTTTAGATAAACGCGAAAACCCTTTTCATTACATTTTAGCCGCTATTACATTAACGGAGAAATACGCTAAAGAACTAAATAAAGAACTTTCCTTTTTTAGTTTGACTATTGATAGTGAGTTAGACAGTTCCAATGGTCGCAAGTACGGACTAGGTTCTAGTGCAGCTGTTACCGTTGCTACGGTTAAAGCGTTGTGTCAATTTTACGAATTAGAAGACACAGATGAATTGGTGTTTAAGCTTGCCGCTTTAGCTCACCTTTCAGTTAAAAGCAATGGTTCTTGTGGCGATGTTGCAGCTAGTGTTTATGGCGGGTGGATAGCTTTTACTACTTTTGATAGTACATGGGTTACTGCTCAACAAGATTAAAAAGGGTATTCTATTAAAACGTTAATTGACAAAAACTGGCCCTCTCTTTCTATTACGCCTTTAACTCCACCTTGTGACTTACGCTTGGTTATTGGTTGGACAGGTTCCCCCGCATCTACTTCAGATTTAGTAGATGAAGTAACGAGTCAAAGAAGTCGAGATCAAAATGCCTATGAACAGTTTTTAAAAGACAGCAAACAATGTGTTAACAAAATGATTCAAGGATTCAAAGAAAACGATATCCAAATTATTCAACAGCAAATTAGAAAAAATCGTGAACTGTTAGTTAAAATGAGTCATAATACTGGCGTGGTCATTGAAACTTCTGCTTTAACTCAATTGTGTAACGTTGCTGAAAAGTATCATGGTGCAGCTAAATCTTCTGGGGCAGGTGGAGGTGATTGTGGGATTGTCTTATTTAACCGCAGAGAAGGCCTATTGCCTTTGATGACTGCTTGGGAAAATGAAGGCATCACAAACTTACCGTTACATGTCTACAACAATAAATAACTCGTTAATAAAGAAAGGATGATCCTCATTAATTCTGCAAATAACAGAAAAAACGAGCATGTTTCGTTAGCTATGAACTTTTTTGAAGAGTCTCCCCAATCTGATTTTGATGCACTTCATTATGTTCATCATTCTTTCCCACAAATGTCTGTTGAAGACGTTGATCTTTCAACCTCTTTTGCTACATTTCAGCTAGATTACCCTTTTTACATCAATGCCATGACCGGCGGTAGCGACTGGACAAAAAAAATCAATAATAAACTAGCTATCGTTGCTCACGAAACTGGGATTGCTATGTCTACGGGATCAGTTAGTGCAGCCTTAAAAAATCCTACAGTTAAAGATAGTTTCACCATTATAAGAGAAGCTAACCCATCTGGTCTCGTGTTTGCAAATTTAGGAACAGGTCAAACCGTTGAGAACGCGAAGAAAGCTGTCTCTTTGATGAATGCTGATGCTTTGCAAATTCATATTAATGCTCCACAAGAGCTAATCATGCCTGAAGGTGATCGAGACTTTTCTAATTGGTTAGATCAATTAGCTGCTATTGCTTCTGCATTAGATGTACCTGTTATAGCAAAAGAAGTTGGCTTTGGTATGAGTCGTGAAACAATCGAGTTGATTTTATCTGCTGGAGTAAAGACCATTGATATTAGTGGAAAAGGTGGAACAAACTTTGCCCAAATTGAAAACTATCGTCGCAAAACAAATAAAATAGGCTATTTAGAAAATTGGGGCCAATCTACAGTTATTTCCTTATTAGAGGCTCAAGATTTCTTAACAACTGCAGACATATTAGCTTCTGGCGGGATTCGCCACCCGTTAGACATTATAAAAGCTCTTTCTTTAGGATCTAAAGCCGTTGGTATCTCTTCTTTAATTTTAAATATGATTATTAATAACAGTGTTGATGAAACAATCAGTCAAATCAATGATTGGAAAGAAAACTTAAAGTCTATTATGACAATGTTAGGTAAAAAAACGATTCAAGACTTACAGCAAACAGATTTAATTCTTACAGGAGAAGCAAAAGAATGGTGTCTAGCACGTGGAATAGATTACACTCGATTGGCTATTCGTTCTACTGTTAGGTAAGTCTCAAGAACTTGATACAATGATTTCATGCATTGTATCTTTTTTTAGCTTCATTATTTTTTAAAGCCATAAATAAAAATACACACCCTAAAGAAATGAGGTCCATTTATGAAATCTTTCCCAGCTTTTATTGCTAAAGAAGAAAATAATAAAATTGTCTCTACTATTCAACTCATTCAAAAAGAAGATTTACCTGTAGGTGATGTCTTAATCGAAGTTCATTATTCTGGTGTCAACTACAAAGATGCCTTAGCAGCAAAATTGAATAGCGGTGTTGTTAGGCAATACCCTCTTACTTTGGGTATCGACTTAAGTGGCATCATAGTCGAATCAGCTGTATCTGAATTTGAAGTAGGCGATCCTGTTATTGTCACTGGTTACAAATTAGGAGTAGCACATGACGGCGGGTATAGCCAATACGCTCGAGTTCCGAGCGAATGGGTTATTCCTTTACCAGATGGTTTAACTTTAAAAGAAGCCATGATTATTGGAACTGCAGGATTTACAGCTGCCCAATCTATTTGTGCTTTAGAAACTGCTGGGCTTCGTCCCAAACAAGGGCCCGTTTTAGTTACTGGATCGACCGGTGGTTTAGGAAGCATGGCTATTGCTATGTTAAGTAGACTAGGTTATTCTATTGAGGCCGTTTCTCGTAAAAAAGCGCAATCAGCAGACTATTTGCAAAAACTGGGTGCTCAAACCATTTTATCTCTCGAGGATATTCAGTTAGCTAAAGCCAAACCGTTAGCCAAACCACGTTGGTCCGCTATTGTGGATCCCGTTGGTGGTCCTCAATTAGCATCTCTGCTAGCTCAGTTACACTATAATGGTGCGATTGCATTGAGCGGAAATGCTGGTGGCGCTCATTTTGAAACAACCGTTTTGCCTTTCATTTTGCGAGGTGTAAAGTTAATCGGGATTGATTCTGTTGAATGCCCTAGCGATTTAAGAAAACAATTATGGCAACGACTAGCCACTGATATGAAGCCTAATCATTTAGAAGATATGGTTGATCAACAAATTAATTTAGCAAACTTGACACTTGTTTTTTCTAAAATTTTAGCTGGCGAAATGCAGGGTCGAACTTTAGTAAAAATAAAAGAACTCTAAAAGAAACTATTTAAACCAAATCATTTCACACATATACTGATGTTTCCTATTTTGGAGACATAAAGAAGCTAGGACAATAAATGCCTAGCTTCTTTATCTTTATTCTATTAAACAATTGGCTTCTTTTCTAGTTAGCTTATCAGCTCTTGAAAAAGATTTTTTTTGTTTTCTTCTTTTTTAGGTTTTAACATCACCCAATTTTTAGTTGTATCTTGATAACCGATACGGTGATATACACTTCCGGCTGCAGGATTATTATAAAATAGACACGCTTTTTTATTTTTTTCTAAACAATATTGAGTAAGAGCAGCTGTTATTGTTGTGGCATAACCGTTTGACTCTTCTGCTTTTATCGTGCCTATGCGAGTAATCATTGCAGCTGTTGAACTTTCTGCTGACAACCTACCTGAAGAAATGATTTCGTTCTTTTCATTTTTAATTATTTTTATCATAACATCTTGATTATCTAACAGTTCAGATAATACCAATTCTGATTCTGATACCGTTTCAAAACATTCTTTTTGCCAAGCAAAATAAGCTGGGATACTAGACTTATCTAACTCTTCTACACGGTTCATAGATTGAGGGTATTCTAGTAATTTTTCGCAGACAGAAATAATGGTATCGCTTCTATCTAAATTTGGAAAATGGTCAACATACTGATTAACAGCTTCTTTTCCACCACTGATTACTTTTATTTCATTGAGACTTTGTAGTAAAGGTAAGAATGTATCAAGCCCAGAAAAATCTTCCCCGTGAACCGGTATAGCAATATCTTTGTACCGTAATAATATTCCTTCAATTTCATCGATTTCATTTGTATACGCCCAAACATCTTGATCTAAAGAATCAAATCCGAATCTTTCTATATCTGCAATAACAAACAGATTTGTTAATTGGTCTACCTTTAAAAAATCAAGGATTAAGTCTTTATGGGTATCAGCACATTTATATATCAAGATTGTTCCTCCTAATGGAATCTTTTACTCGTTTTTTTCATCTTCCCAAGCTGCTGAATAAGAAATAACATTTGCAAATTGTTCATTAAATTCGCGGTTTAAAAGACGCTTTTGATGACGTTTTTCGTATCCGCTACAGACTAATTTTTCTTCTTTCGTTGTAGGCTCGATTAATGGAACTACAACAGTCGGGTTTGATTCGCTTTTCATAGAAACAAATGTACTAAAACTTGTTGCAGCAAGATAACGTTCACCAGTCATCAAGTCTTCCCCCATAATTTTACAAAAAACTTCCATAGAAGAGTTTCCTACACCAGATACGTAACTTTCAATACACACAGAATGATTGCTTGGTAATGGGTGCAAAAAATCTAACGAATCAATTGATGCTGTTACCGTTATACCTCTTGAGTGACGCGCAGCTGAAATAGAAGCCGTATTATCGATCCAACTCATAAGATTTCCGCCAAATAAAGTCTGGTGATGATTTAAATCAAATGGCAATACACGATGTGTTTGAACCACTTTTGTTTCACTGCATTTTTTTATAGTACGATTCTTTAATTTTGACATGTCTTTCCTCCAAAAAAATAGTTTAGTTAGGTTACATTCCATTCTTTTTTATTATAGCATGTTTTTTTAGAAGTGAGACCTACAGAGATTTCAACTTAAATAAATGAATAATGAAAGACTACAAACACCGGCTACCATTGACCAAAATAAACTTTTAGTATAATAAGCAATAGCAGCTGTGATAACTGAGGGTATTAACTTTAAATTGATTAATGGATTTGCATTTAAGTTTCCCGTCCAGAAAAAGATATCAGAAAAAATTAAAGCTGAAAGAATAGAAACAGGAATAAAGGACATCCACTTTGCAAATTTTTCCGGAATGGTTCGTTTACTTAAAATAAGCATCGGTAACATTCTTGGTAGGTAAGTCACAATCGCCATACCAAAAATTAAAATCCATGGGTTTAATGTCATTTACTGTAAAACCCCCTTTGCTTTTTTTTCATCCAAATACTTATCTATCACATAACCAAAAAAAGAAGCCAAAATTGCTGCAATAACGAGTGCGATATTATGATGTAAGAGTTCCATTAACACGACTGATAAAATGCCTGCAACTAACCCTACAACAATAAATAACTTAGAAATCAGCTGATTAACTAATAAAGCTATAAACATGGCAATCAAAACATAATTCATAATCGTTATATCAATCATCAACGCACTTCCTATCCATCCTCCAACTACTGTGCTAAGAACCCACGTTAGATAGGCTGACAGATTCGTTGCTAGTGCTTGGTGTGCAGACCACTCATGATTTTGAAATTGATTGTAATTTACGGCGTATGCTTCATCTGCCAATGTGTGACTAAACAGTAAAATAAACAGAACCGAACTGTTTTTAAAAAATTTAGATAAACTAGAACTCATTAATAAGTGTCTTAAATTCAAGAAAAAAACCATCATAATAATGATGGGTGTTGTAGCACCCATGACAACCATTGAAGCAGCCATAAATTGAGCTGCACCTGCAAATACAAATAAACTCATTAATAAAATAGCTACAATACTAAAGCCGGAATCATATAAAAGCATGCCACATGCTAAACCTAATGGTATGTACCCTAGCATCACTGGAAAAATGATTTTAAACCCGTCTTGCCAATCTTTTCTTTTCATCACTTTTCCCTCCTCAACAAAAAAATAGTAACGTTTAGTGTACCACGTTCTCACATAATTTTCTCATTAATTTTTAATTTAATTGGTATGATTCCATTTATCTGGTAGATTATATTGTGCTCACAAATCTATTTTGCTATGCTAAGTCTACTAACTTAATCACACAAAAAAAGGATGAGATAAAATCATGCTAAAAAAAGTTCTACTGGGTATTTTTCTTACTAGTTGTCTTTATTTTGCTTTATATTTATTTTCAATAACGTTTCGATTTATTGTAGTAAATGGTGGAATTTGGGCGTACATACATGTCATTATGAGTATCATTCTATTTCTAGGTCTTTTTCTATTTATCGTTTCTGTTCTTCATTATTTATTTGTTGAATAAAAAAACCAGCCAATTACTTAAACCATCCTAATGGTCTAAGCAACTGGCCTGTTTTTTCATCCTACTATCCTAATGAAATTTTAGTCAACGATAACTTCGTGGATCAATTGAATGGGTTCTGCTTTATCAGAAATAGTCATATTTTCTTGAATCTTAGTTTCAACAGCCGTTACTTCTGGTTGATTG
Organism: Carnobacterium sp.; assembly: GCA_036639135.1. Lineage (GTDB taxonomy): Bacteria > Bacillota > Bacilli > Lactobacillales > Carnobacteriaceae > Carnobacterium_A. The sequence goes on from JAVWJE010000001.1 coordinate 41,422, forward strand.
CTGTAAATAGTCACTAAAGATTCGCCTTTTTTAACTTTGTCCCCTACTTTTTTACGCAACATTAAACCAACAGCTAAATCAATTTTACTTTCTTTATTTGCCCTACCAGCTCCCAGCATCATTGCTGCAATTCCAATTTCATCCGCATTGATTTGAGAAACAACCCCATCACGAGTCGCTAATACTTCTGACTGATAAGCTGCTTGTGGGAGACGTTCAGGATGATCGATAACCGATGCATCTCCGCCTTGTGAAGCAACGAATTCTTTAAATTTCTCCAATGCTTTACCGTTATTCAAGTTTTCTTCTAATAACAATCTTGCTTCGGCTAAATTATTGCCTACCCCTGCTAGATGTACCATTTGACTTCCTAATATTAAACATAGTTTAACTAAGTCCGCTGGCCCATGTCCTTCTAGTGTATCAATGGCTTCTTTTATTTCTAATGCATTTCCAATAGCTAAACCTAATGGTTGGCTCATATCTGAAATAACAGCCATCGTTTGACGTCCTACTAAGTTTCCGATTTTTACCATAGCATGCGCTAATTCTCTTGCATCTTCTTCTGTCTTCATAAATGCACCAGCACCAATTTTTACATCTAAAACAATAGCATCTGCTCCAGCTGCTATTTTTTTACTCATGATTGAGCTTGCAATTAGTGGAATCGATTCCACAGTTCCTGTAACATCACGTAAGGCATAGAGTTTTTTATCAGCTGGTGTTAGGTTGCCAGATTGTCCTACTACAGCCACTTTATTTTTATTTACTAATTCAATAAATTTTTCTTGTGTTAATTCAACAGTGAATCCTGGGATCGCTTCTAATTTATCGATTGTACCACCCGTGTGACCTAACCCGCGCCCACTCATTTTCGCAATAGGAACTCCTAAACTAGCTACCAAAGGAGCTAATACTAACGTTGTTGTATCTCCTACTCCGCCTGTTGAATGTTTATCTACTTTTATTCCATGAATATCTGATAAATCAATTTTTTCCCCTGAATTTACCATGCTCATTGTTAAATCACTTCGTTCATGATCATCCATTCCTTGGAAATAAATGGCCATTGCCATTGCACTCATTTGATAATCAGGAATTTCACCGGTGGTGAAGCCTTCTATCATGTAATTAATTTCTTCTGTTGTTAATGTTTTTCCATGTTGTTTTTTAGCGATTAAGTCTACTATACGCATCTTTGTTTGTCTCCTTTAATTCATTTTATTCTAGTATTTTACCACACTTACGCGTGTTAGCGGTTTCAATAATGTAAAATGATACGTTTTCTCAGCTATTTATCATCAAACTCTCAAAAATTATTATCTAACATCCAGAACTTCTATAGAATTTTCGTGTCCTACAATAACCGTGTTGACCATATCTAAAAACAAACCATGTTCAACAACGCCAGTTAGGCTATCTAACCAAGTTGCTAATTCTTTTGGGTTTTCTATTACATTTAAATGCAAATCAATGATATAATGCCCACCATCTGTTACATATAGTTCTTTCGAATCATTTAGACGCAATTCAGGATGCAATTTTTTTGATTCGAATAGTCGAAAAAGGTGTTTATATCCAAATGATACAATTTCAACCGGTAAAGGAAAGGCACCAAGCGTTTTTACCATTTTACTATCATCAACAATCCAAATAACTTTTTCACTATTATTTGCTACTAACTTTTCAAATAATAAAGCACCGCCGCCGCCTTTGATCCCTTGATAATCTTCACTTACCTCATCAGACCCATCGATTGTTAAATCAATTTTATCCACATTATTTAAATCAACTAATGGAATGTTTAATGATTTTGCTTGCTCTTTTGTGCGAGTAGATGTCGTCACTCCTGTGATGGTTAGACCTTCTTTTACTCGTCTTCCAAGCGCTTCAACTAAATAATAAGCTGTTGACCCTGTACCCAATCCGACAATCATTCCTTCTTTAACATACTCTGCTGCTTTTTCTCCAACCATTTGTTTAACGTTCATTCTATTTCCTCCTTATTATCGTCATTTCTTTTCTCAAAAAATAATTTAAACTAAAAAATATGTAGAATTTTAAACGGTTTTATTTAAATAGGGTTTTCAAATTCTTTTTGCCTATCAGAATAAAAGTTAGTAGAAGGAAAAAACCTTCCTTGTTATTTTACCATTTGTGCTAGCTGGAAAGCAATATCATCAGTCTAAATCAATTGAAAATCTGGTGTATATAATAATTTTTTTCAAAAAAACCTATAAGTTAAAACTGTTTACACTAACACAGTCTTTTCTTATAGGTTTATTATTGAAGCATTTTATTCACTTATTAGCTAACCTTTATTATTCATCGGAATGAATTTAGTCATGTTTTTTTATTTTCTATCTTCGTTGGCAATTCCAACACCAAACCAGCCAACCTGTGTTACTCCTAACAGAAATGAAACCAAGTACGATCCTTTTTCTCCGAAAGAATATTTTGCGAGTAAGTGTTTTGATAGTCCTGTACCTGAACTGATAAAAGCAAGAAATCCTGTATAGATACCTAGTATCAAATTTCCGATTAAGACGGCGATAGTAAAGTCTTTAAATGATAGTCCTGCTCCAATTGTTCCTCCCGTCAACATACTAGCTGAGAAAAACGTGAAGCCTAACAAGATGAAAAGCATGGACTAAAAGCCTTTTTTGTTCTCATCCTTTACCATTGTCAATGAATCATCCTTATCTTGCTGAGTCTTTTCCATTATACTCCCTCTTATTATTCACCAGTACCTGTACATACAAAAAGACCCCTTGTCAAAAAACGACAAGAAGTCTGTGCATACGTACAGCAGTACAACACTATCTCTGTAGATAGCACAAACCTTGTCAGCCTCTCTGGACTGATTTTAAAGGTACCGATATTTTATTAGTTTCAATACTATAGGTTTAAAATTACTGTGACAACTCAAATCTTTTTCTTGTTATCCACTGCTAATAGAACACCATTTTATTTCTCAGCTAACTAAGCTGCGTAAACGAGTTCGAATTGAATACAAACTACTTCTGTTTTCATAGAAAAATGCCAGTGTTCACTTTTGCATTGCTCTTGAAAATAGTCTTGATAAAATTCTCTCCATCCTTTTAAGGTGCGGTCTCCCTCGCCTTCTTCATAAGCCCATTCATCAGATACTTCATCAAATGGCAAAATAGCTATTTTTAAAAGTTGGACGATTCCAATTGCTTGGTTATTTCCATCCAATATCAGGGAATAGCTTCCTTCTTGAGGCACAGACTTCTCACTTCTTTGATAGTCTAATAACAAAGAGGTTTTTGCTGTTTTCAACCCCTCTAGAACGAGTGCTGCAGACTGATTAGCTTTATCTTGAGTATCTCCAAAAGTCATCAAATTATAATTGTCTGGTAATGTAGAATTTTGAAGTTTAAAATTTTCCCATAACTTTTCTATCGAATCATTTGTCATTTTTTCACCTTTACTCCTGTTCATTACTTTGAATAAAAATACTACACATCTTTATTCAAAATCTTGTTATTCATTTCCCTACCTTTTAATTTTTACCAACATCAACAGGCATTGTACCACAAGCAAATACAATTTGTTTAAAACCACACTTTTTTTAATCCAATTTATTTGCGGTGCATTTTAAATTCTAAAAACAGGTCATTATAAATACCAATAGTTTCTTTTCCTAAGTCATCATAGACTTCCAAATTTCCCAATGTTTGAGCAGAAGGATAAAATTGTTCATCTTCTGTTATCTCTATCGGCAATTGTTTTTTAGCTTCTTTATTTGGCGTAGAATAACCAATGTATTCAGCGTTTTGTGCCGCATTTTTTGGATCAAGCATAAAATTAATAAAAGCATAAGCTGCTTCTTTGTTTTTTGCCGTTTTTGGAATCACAAAGTTATCAAACCAAAGATTTGATCCTTCTTCTGGAATAACATAATGAAGGTTTTCATTTTCGTCTAACATTTCTGCTGCCTCTCCCGAAAAGGTTACCGCTACAGAACTTTCTTCTTGAATCATGTACATTTTAATTTCATCAGCTACAATCGCTTTAACGTTAGGCGTCAATGTATTTAATTTTGCAGCTGCTTCTTCGAGTTCTTGTCCATTTTTTGTGTTCAATGAATAACCTAAACTGTTTAAAGATAAACCCATCACTTCTCTTGCTCCATCAATTAGCATGACATCATTTTTTAATTTTGGATTCCAAAGATCATCCCAATGTTGAACCTCTTCTTCATTTAAAAATTTATCATTATAAATAATCCCTAATGTACCCCAAAAATAAGGTATTGAATAAGCATTATTCGGATCAAAAGATTGATTTAAAAACAAATCATCTATATTTTCTAACCTTTTAATTTTACTGTGATCTAATTTGAACACTAAGTTTTCCTTAACCATTCGTTGAATCATGTATTCACTAGGAACAGCCAAATCGTAGGCTGTTCCACCTTGTTTAATTTTGGTGTACATTGCTTCGTTAGAATCAAATGTTTCATACGATACACGGTAATCTGTTTCTTTTTCAAATTTGGTTATTAACTTAGGATCTATATAATCTCCCCAATTATAAAAATTCAACGTATTCTCTGATGTAATGCCTTGAGATTTACTTAACTGATGAATCGAAACATACAAACTCATGCTGACTGCTAAAATAGCAATGATGATAGCCATTAATCTTTTCATCTTATCTTCACCGCCTCAGCTAGTAATCGTTTTTTCTTTTTTTGTTTTTTGGAAAGATTGTGTTGCTGAATAAAATAATAGCTCACAACTAATAGCAATGAGAATAAGAACATCAAAGCACTTAAGGCATTAATTTCTAAGCTGACTCCTTGACGAGCTCTGGAATAGATTTCAACAGCTAAAGTTGTAAATCCATTTCCTGTTACGAAAAACGTCACTGCAAAATCATCTAATGAATAAGTAAAGGCCATAAAAAATCCAGCTAAAATACCTGGAGTAATACTTGGCAAAATGACTTTGCTTATTACTTGCCAATTGCTCGCTCCTAAATCACGTGCAGCCATAATCATAGTATCGTTCATTTCTTTTAGTTTAGGCAAGACCATTAAGACAACAATTGGAATACTAAATGCGATATGTGAAAGCAAAACAGACGCAAATCCTAGACTAAAACCAATAAACGTAAATAAAATTAAAAAACTGGCACCAATAATAACATCTGGCGAGACCATTAGGATATTGTTTAAACTAAGCAATGTCGTACGAGCTTGTCTTTTTTTTGTATAATAAATAGCTAAAGCCCCAAACGTTCCAATACTCGTTGCCACTAAAGAAGAAAGCAAAGCTATTAATAACGTATTTAAAACAATCGTAATCAAGCGCGTGTCTTCAAAAACAGCCAGATAATTATCCCAAGTGAATCCTTCAAAGCTAGTCATTGTTCCACCTGTATTAAATGAATAAAAAATAAGATAAAAAATAGGAGCATATAGAATAACAAAGACAGTAATCAAATAAAAATTGGACCACTTAAACCGTTTCTTTTTCATTTATATCTCCTCTCTTTCTTTTTCTTTTCACCGGTTAACAACATGATAATAAGCATTGCTGCAATTAACACAACTCCGATTGTTGAACCCATTCCCCAATCTTGTGTGACAAGAAAGTGTTGTTCTATAGCTGTTCCTAAAGTGATGACTCGATTCCCACCAATTAAACGAGTGAGCATAAATAAGGATAGTGAGGGGATAAACACAGCTTGAACCCCACTCTTAACACCGTTTAAAGTTAAAGGAAAAGTTACTCGTCGAAAAGTTTCGATACTATTTGCTCCTAAATCTCGACTAGCTTGTTCGTACGAAGGATTTAACTCTTCTAGTGCATTAAAGATAGGTAAAATCATAAATGGTATTTCAATATAAGTTGCTACTAAAAGGAAACTAACATCCGTAAACAAAATTTGTTGTCTGCCAATCCCACTAAACATTAAAAAATCATTTACCGATCCGTTAATACTAAAGATGCCAATGAACGCATATGCTTTTAACAATAAGTTTATCCATGTTGGTAAAATAATCAACAATAGCCATAATTGCTTGTGTTTGGTTTTATTTAATAGATAAGCTGTTGGATAACTGATCAACAAAGTCAAAACCGTTATCAAAAAAGCATACCAGACTGAATTCAATGTCATTTTCAAGTACGTACCAGATTGAAAGTAAGTTTGATAATTTGCTAGTGTGAATAATCCATCTACTGTGAAAAAGGATTGATAAAAAATCAATAACAATGGAGCAGCGACAAAAAAGATTAGCCATAAACTATAAGGTATAAAATAAAATAATTTTGATTGTTTCCTCAATTTTTTTGCCCCTCCTACTCCTCTTCATAGCTTTCAAGACGTGCATCAAACTCTTGCTCTGATTCTCCAAAACGCATAACGTGTATGTCTTCAGGTTCAAAGTATAAACCCACTTCGCTTCCAACTTTTGCTTTTTTAGTCGAATGTACCATCCATTCATTCTGTTCACGATCATGACCTATAATTTCATAGTGTACGCCTCTGAAGAGTTGTGTATTTACTTTAATAGCAATTTTCCCTTGTTCAACCGTTGTTAAAACCAAATCTTCTGGACGCAAAACGACTTCAACTTTTTCGTTGGGTTTCATTCCCGCATCTACGCATTCGAATGAATGCCCAACAATAGAAACTAAATAATCTTCAAGCATATGTCCTTTAACAATGTTGCTTTCACCAATAAAATCGGCAACATATCGGTTAATAGGCTCATCGTACACGTCAACAGGTGTTCCACTTTGTACAATTTCTCCATCTTTCATAACAAATATTTCATCACTCATTGCTAAAGCTTCTTCTTGATCATGTGTGACAAAAACAAATGTAATCCCCAATCGACGTTGCAATTCGCGTAATTCGTATTGCATGTCTGTTCTTAATTTCAAGTCTAGTGCAGATAAAGGTTCATCGAGTAGCAAAACTTCTGGTTCATTAACCAATGCGCGTGCGATAGCTACACGTTGGCGTTGCCCTCCTGACATTTCACTGATATCACGATCTTCATAATTAGATAAACGAACCATTTTCAATACATTGCTAACTTTTTCTTTGATAGTTTTAGTATCCATCTTCTTAATACGTAATCCAAATGCAACATTGTCAAATACATTCATATGTGGAAATAACGCATAATCTTGAAAAACCGTATTGACTTTCCGTTTGTTAGCTGGCAAATCGTTCACTTTTTTTCCATCTAAAGTAATGGTTCCTTCATTTGCTTCAGTAAACCCTGCAATTAAACGTAAAATGGTTGTCTTTCCGCAACCTGATGGACCTAATAATGTATAAAATTTACCTTGTTCAATCTCAAAGTTAATATTTTTTAAAACAGGCTCATCGTCATCGTATTGCTTTTTTACTTGTTCAAATCGAATAATTATATTTTCTGTCATTTCGATACTCCTTCTTTAGCGGATAGCTTTAATTTTTATTGTTAGGGAAATTTCTACAGTTCCTTTTTACCTGTTACTTATTAAAGATAAGAATCCGTTACGACTATCAATAGCGTACTTTTCCCTTGAAAAGTGTTTACTATTTTGTGTCGATACGCAGCGTGGAAATAAATAGATTCTCCTTTTTTTGCACTGTATCTATTTGAGCCAATTTCCAAACAAACTTCGCCTTCATTTACAAAAGCAAACGTTTCAGCAAGAGAAGGACCAAATTCTTTAAATTCGCCTGCTTGACTAAGCGTTAAAAAAACAGGTTCCATTTCATTTTCATTCGCTTCTGGAACCAACCATTCAATCTTATACCCTTTTTCTGAATCTTCAAAACGCGTACCTTCACCTCTTCTATAAACAACACGTTGGTCAACGTCTTTCTTTTCAAAGAAATCTTTTGGATCGCATCCTAGAACTTCTAAAATACAAAAAAACACATCCATAGAAGGCATACTCAGATCTCGTTCCAATTGTGAAATGTAGCCTTTACTTAAATCGGTTCTTTCACCTAGTTCTTCTTGTGTAAATTTTTTTTGAATACGCAGATTTTTAATTTTCTTACCAATTTTCATTTTTTTACTCCTTAAAAGTAATTTATTACAAATCTAAGTGTTAACTGAAGTTCATCCTTAGTAAACAATAAGTTTACTTTTACCTTCTTATTATAAATCTTATCAGTTTAAAAGCAATAAAAAAATCAAAAGTAGAAAAATTTCTACTTTTGATTTTTTTAAGTTAGTAAGCTATTATGAATGAATATTTTCTCCAATAATTCGAACTTCTGGTACGAGTTCAACGCCAGTATTTTCTAAGATAATTTTTTGAACATGTGCGATTAATTCAATATAATCCGTTGCTGTAGCTTGATTAATATTTACAATAAAACCGGCATGCTTTTCTGAAATTTGGGCGCCTCCCCAAATTTTACCTTGTAACCCAGCTTCTTGAATTAATTTCCCCGTAAAATAACCTGTTGGTCTTTTGAATACACTTCCGCAAGAAGGATATTCTAAGGGTTGTTTAGACTCACGTAAGAAAGTTAATTCTACCATACGTTCCTTTATCTCAGCAGTTTTGCCTTTTTCTAAGTAAAACTCGACTTCTAAAACAATATCTCGTGTCTCTTGTATCGCACTATAACGATAGTGAAATTCAAGGTCTTTATTTTTCAATTTTTTTAACTCACCTGAACGAGTTAAAATTGTTACCGTATGGATGACTTCACTAACTTCACCACCATATGCACCTGCATTCATGAATACAGCTCCACCGATGCTACCAGGTATGCCACAAGCAAACTCTAAACCTGTCAGTTCAGCATCTAAAGCCACATAAGTCGTATCAATTAAGCGTGCTCCACTTTGTGCTGTAATTCGGGTTTTTGAAACAGAAATGTCATTCATTTCTGTTAAAACCATTACTACACCATGAATACCACCGTCTTTTACGATTAAATTGCTAGCATTCCCTAATACCGTTAATGGCAATTCATTCTCATTAATCCATTCCACTATCTCAACTACTTCAGATTTCTCTTGAGGTAATACTAATATATCTGCTGGTCCGCCTGTTTTTGTGTAAGTGTAAAGAGACAAAGGTTCTTTTTCTTTAATTATTGAATTAGGAAATTTTTCTTTCATTTCTGTTATTAGCATTGCATAATGACCCTCTCAAAGTTAATTTACTCTCAACATTCTAACATGCGAACCAAGCATTTGAACAGTGTTTGTGCTTTTTCTCACGGCAATCTTAGATTATCAGATAAAAAAATTAAAATAACTTCAGCTTTTTCTTATCTATACTTATTATCTTATTTTAATTTATTAAGGTAGTCATAACGCTCAAACACTTCTGACTCTGCTATCCCCACAATAATATCGTTGCTTTCAATAACATAACCTGGTCCGAATGAAACATCTAACTTTCTTTCTGCTTTTTTTCTAATGCCAATAACATTCATTTCATACCGTTTTCGTAAATCTAATTCTTCTAGGGAACGATTAACCCATTTTATCGGTGGATAAAATTCAATTACAGCGTACTGTTCATCTAGGTCAACAATATCTGTGATATGGCGTCTGAGTAAGTTTTTCGCTACTCGTGTTCCCATTTCTTTTTCTGGGCGAATAACTCTTGTAGCGCCTACTGCAGTCAAAACTTCCATAAATACTTTATTTTTAGCTTTCGCAATAATCGTAGCAATGTTCATTTTTTTACAATTCATTACAGCTAAAACACTTGCTTCAAGACTTGTGCCAGTTGCAACTACTACAACATCACAGTTTTCAAAACCAATATTCTTAAGAAATTCTAAATCTGTAATATCCCCTTGAATCGCTTCCGTTACAAATGGTTCTACTCGATCGACATTAGCAACATCTAAGTCGACAGCGATGACTTCACAATCAAACTCACTTAGTTCTTTAGCAATTGAAGAACCAAATACACCTAACCCTAATACACCAATTGTTTTTGTCCCCATTTCAAGATTTCCCCTATCCAATTAAAATATTTGTTTTGGCATAAACTCTTTCTTTCCTTCTTTTTTTCTTTCTAATTAAAGTCAAGAAAATAGTGACTGGTCCTATTCGTCCAATGAACATCAATATCATTAAGACCGTTTGACTAATTCTTGATAATTCCGGTGTTAGATTAACACTTACACCTACTGTCCCCAATGCTGAAACGGCTTCGAATAACAGAACCATAAAAGGTTGGTCTTCTACAATCAGTAAGATACTAACCCCTGTCATCAGACAAGCAAAGAAAGTGAAAACCACAACGATAGCTCTACGAATCGTATCTATTGGGATAGAGTGTCGTGCATAGTTAATATTATTCTGTCCTTTTATTTCGTTTACAATTAATAAAATAACTAATGCAAATGTTGTTGTTTTAATACCGCCGGCTGCGCCACCAGGAGAGCCTCCAATGAACATCAGAAAAATAAAGAACAATGATGAAAATGGTAAAATAGTTGCGTAATTAATAGTCGCAAAACCTGCTGTTCTCATCGTAACCGATTGAAAGAATGAAGTCATTATTTTTTGAGGAACTGTATAATTTCCAATAGAAGATGAATTATTCCATTCTACTACCATAAACGTGATTGTTCCTGCTATTAATAAAATTAATGACATATTAATAGCTAGACGCGTATGAGGTCTTAATAAGTGGTACGTTTTTTTGAATCCTAGTTTCTTTTTATTTTTAATAATAGAGTAAATATTGTGTGTAACATCGAACCAGACAGAAAATCCAATTCCACCTAAAATAATTAAAGCAGCAATAACTAAATTCACTATAGGATCATGAACGTAATTTTGAAGGCTAATAGCTCCTATATTATCAAACCCTGCATTACAAAACCCTGACACAGCTAAAAATAAAGAAGTAAATAACCCTTTAGCTAAACCAAAATCAGGAACAAAACGTAGCGAAAGTAAAAACATACCTATTCCTTCAATAACTAGAGTGTATTTAAAAATGGACAATACATACGTTTTAAAATCACCAAGTTTGTCTCTATTTAAAGCCTCTTTAACCGCCATTGTATCTGTGTAACTAATTTTCTTCCCGAATTTCATCAATATTGTTGCAATAATCGTCATCAGTCCGAGTCCGCCAATTTGCATTAGTATGATACAAATCACTTGCCCAAAAATGGTATACGATTCTGCTACTGAATTAGTAGATAGTCCCGTAACACACGTTAAGGAAACGGCAGAAAATAAGTTATCAAAGTACGTATTTTGCGAAGTAGCTGCCGTGCTGATAGGCAAGCTTAATAACAACGAGCCTATAAAAATGACTAAAGCAAAACTGAAAGCTATACGAGTTGATATCGATAGTTTTCTAAATTTATCTAACAACATAAAGGCAACCTCTTTCTCAAAAACCTTAGACACACAAATGTATTATAGACCCATCACTTGAAAAGTAAAGTCTATTATAAAAAAAATTGAATAGGAGAAAGTTAACTTTACCAAAAATCTTTTTTCTTTTATGACTGCCGCATTTTCTTTAGTGGTTTCTTATGATTTTATCGCATAATTGATGAGATAATAAAGTGGATTGAGTAGAAACTGGGTTTACACCCAACTCAACGGCTTCCAAAAACAAGCGAATTAAAGGCGCAAAACCTCTTTTTTCAAGCGTCGGCTCCCAATCACCAAACGGTTGAATAGTCTGCATGCCATTCACATCACTATGGTATTCTGTCAAATCAATTACTCGATGCATTCCACTAGGAGAATGAACCTCTGCTGATTCATGGTTTGCTCCAGAAACATAATTCATTGATGCTATACAAACTGTATTTTTAGTTGTTAAATTAACCACACAATTTTTTAATTTTCCATCATTTTCCTTCACACTAAATGACATATTCGTAATTGGATCATCTAATAAATACAAAGCTGTGTCTAACACATGGATAAACATATCATAGATAGCAAATTTTACTGTTCCTGTACTATCGGGTTTCGTTTTTTGAATAAATACCATATTTTTGTCAGGAATGTCTTTTAATTTCTGTATCTTTGGAGCAAATCGACGATTGAAACCTGCTGTTAGCATTAAATTATTTTGTTTCGCTAATTGAATTAATTCTTCTACTTCTTCTAGATCTTCACTAATAGGCTTGTCTACATAAACATGAATACCATTTTCCAATAATTGTTTTACAATTGGAGCATGTGTGTGAGTGGCCGTATGAACAAAAGCTGCTTGAATGCCACTTTTAATTAAAGATTCTATCGAAGAGTAAAGATTATTCGTATGGTATTGCTTTCCAATTGTTTGAAGTTTTTCTTGGTTACGGGTATAAAGATGCCATTCTACTTTATCTTGCATTTCCATATCAACAGGTAAGTAAGCTTTTTGTGCGATTCCACCTAATCCAATTATTCCAACTTTTAGCATCCTCACGCCTCTTTTCTTTTTAATGATTTCTTTTTAAATTATCCGTAATATGTGATCTTCTTAAATGTACTATTTTTATTCTATCATGTACAATAAATTTAAGCGTTATTGGAGAGGAGCTTACTATTAATGAAATTTATTTCATGGAATGTAAACGGTTTGCGTGCTATTGTAAAAAAGGGTTTCGTCGATATCTTCGATGAATTTGATGCTGACTTTTTTTGTTTACAAGAAACTAAACTACAAGAAGGTCAAATTGACTTAGTATTACCTGGTTATTATGCTTACTGGAATTATGCAGAAAAAAAAGGTTATTCTGGAACGACCATTTTCACTAAACATGAGCCTTTGAGTGTCTCTTATGGTATCAATAAACAAGAGCATGATACAGAAGGACGAGTTATTACACTTAGTTATCCTGACTATTATGTCGTCAATTGTTATACCCCTAACTCGCAAAGCGAACAAGTTCGTCTAGACTACCGAGTAAATTGGGACCGAGATTTTGCAGATTATCTAGCTAAACTAGATCAAGAAAAACCCGTTATTTTTTGTGGTGATTTAAATGTTGCACATAAAAATATTGATTTGAAAAACTGGAAAACAAACCATAAAAGTCCTGGATTTACAGACGAAGAAAGAGCAAATTTTACTGAACTACTGGATAGAGGTTTTTTAGACACTTTCCGGTATTTTTATCCTACAAAAGAAGGCGTTTATTCTTGGTGGAGTTATCGATTCAATGCTCGCAAAAATAATGCTGGTTGGAGAATAGATTATTTTTGTGTCTCAAAGCGACTTGAAAACAAACTGGTTGATGCAAATATCCATTCAGAAATCATGGGCTCAGATCACTGTCCCGTTGAGTTAATTTTAAAATAAAAAAGAGAAAGCCTCTTTATCTTATCAAAAATAGGATAAGTTGCTTTTTTATTAATTGCTTTTATTAATATCTGAAATTGTGTAGCTGCGCGTATCATAACGATGACGGCTTCGTGAATATTCGAATGGTCGTCCATCTTTTAGATACACAACTTGTTCTACTTCTAGTACTGGATCATCTATTTTACATTCAAGGTATTCCTGATCGTATTTAGAGGACTTATCTGCATGTATTTTTCTAAATGCACCTCCAAAATGTAAATCTAACTCATCGTGGATATAGTGATAAATAGATTGTTCCAGAATTTCTTCTGTTAGCCCAACTGCTAAATCAATTGGCATGTATGTATGTTCTAATACATACGGTTTGTTATTAACGATACGTAACCTAATTAGATTATATACAGGTTGATTTTTTTTAATCATTAAATGTTTCATAATTTCCTCTGTTGGAAATTCCACATTAAATTTTATAACTTTGCTAGTCACTTTTTTTCCACCTAATTGTTTGGTTAATCCTTCATATTCATTCACAGCTGAATCTTGCTGATTGAGTAAAGCTGTTTTCATTACAAACGTACCGGATCCGCGCTGACGATAAATAAGTCCCTCCATCGCAAGAATGTCTAAAGCTTTTTTCATTGTCATACGACTGACACCAAACTCTTTTGCTAGAGTAATTTGATCCGGAATAAGCGATTGAATAGGATAGGTACCTTTTAGGATTCGTTTTCGTATTTCATTAGCAATGGTTTCGTATTTTAACATTTGCGCATCTCCTTTTATTATCATGCATATCATACCTCACACGACCTGAAAAGACTAGTCTTTTCGCTAGTGACTTTCAATTATTTTAGTAGTTTCATTTCAGTTAAAATAAAAAACAAACGATTAGTCGTTAATGACTAATCGTTTGTTTTTTGTTAAGCTTTTTCAGGTTCACTCATTTTCACTTGATTTAAGTTCGCACGATCAACTAGTTTCAAGAATGGGAACCAAATAACTCCGATAAGAGCCATATCTATGATTTGAAGTAATCCACCCATAAATGAACTTGTAGCCATGATTCCATTGATAACAACGGGTACTGTCCATGGAACGATAACCCCAGTTGGAACTGGGAATATTCCTGCAGCCATTACAGCATAGTTAAATGCAGTAGCTGCTATTGGAGCTAGAATCCAAGGGATAAAAATCGAAGCATTTAATACTAAAGGCATACCGAAAATCAATGGTTCATTTACGTTAAAGATTGCAGGTCCTAAAGCTAAACGACCGATATCTTTATTTTGTCTACTCTTCATAACAAATGCTAATAATAATACTACAATTAAGGTACTTCCTGATCCACCCATACCAACAGTATAAATTTCCATAAATGGTTTAGTTACAATATGTGGTAAAGCTTCACCAGCTTTATAAGCATCAAGGTTTTCTAAAGCTAATGTATTCCAGATAGGATCCATTACCGAGTTAACAATAATTTGACCGTGCAGTCCGAAGAACCATAGGAATTGAACTAAGAATACGGCAATCAAAGTAGCCGGCAATCCACTACCAAGAGCTGTAAGCGGCTGTTGAATGGCTGTATAGACAACATCATGTAAGTTTGTTTCAAAGAATCCAACAACGGCTCCATTAAGCAATAGGAAAGTTGTTAAAGTAATAATAGCAGGTAATAAAGCTGCAAATGAATTAGCAACTGCTGGCGGAACGCCTTCAGGCATTTTAATGATAAAGCCTCTTTTAACCATTCTTGTATAGATTTCTCCAGCAACAAATGCTGCAATCATACCGATAAACATTCCTTTTGCACCTAAACGATCTAATGCTAGTACACCAGTCACTGCTTCCCCTGATTCACTTAACATTGAGAACGGTGTCAAAATTAAGTAAGAAGCTAATGAAACAGCTCCACCAAAAATACCTTCAACATCGTATGATTTGCTTAAGTAATATCCGATACCAAACGTGACAAATATAGTCATAATTGACATCGTTGCATTTTGTCCATTTCCGAATAGGTTTCCCAAAGTACCTTTTGTTGCATCACTGAAAAATGGCAAGTTATTTAATACAACTACAATAGATCCAAACATAGTAATAGGAAAAGCAAGCATAAATGCATCACGTAATACTTTAAGATAACGGTTTTCACCAAGTTTTCCGGCAAGTGGAAGTAATTTTTCACCCAACTTATCAATAAACTCATTCATTGATTTGTCCTCTTCTCTTTAATTTTTTATTGACTATCAACTGGCCTTGTTTTAGTCAAGTTTTTCTCTTTGAAATCGATTACATACAAATAATAACACTTTAAAACACAGTTGTCTAGTCTTTTAAAATTAATATCTTATCATTATTTAGAATACGATAGTTATTAATAAACAAAAGCAAAAGCAAAGGATTTAACATTCTGTTCATTTAACTTTATTCCTAAATTAACTTTTTTTGTTAACTTTAACCAATGAAAAAAATTCCAATTGAGAATGTTCTCAACTGGAATTTTCTTTTATCTTCTTTAATTTTTTAAATTAAAATCCATTTTGACTCGTCATCTTTTTAAACCAATGACCACTTTTTTTGATAGTTCTTTCTCCATCTTGTTCTAAATCGACAGCAATAAAACCATAGCGATTCTTGTAAGCATTCATCCATGACCAGTTATCCATACAAGTCCACATGTGGTAACCTTGCACATTGCTTCCTTCTTGAATAGCTTTATAAACATAAACTAAATGATTCTTGATAAATTCAATTCGATAATCATCTTCAACTGAACCCTCTTCATTAATGTAACGTTCTTCATCCTCAACACCCATTCCATTTTCAGAAATAAAGCAACGAATGTTTCCATAATTTTCTCGTAAATTTGTTAAAATGTCGTAAATTCCTTTTTCGTAAATTTCCCATCCTCGGTAAGGATTCATTTTACGTCCTGGCATAATATAATTATCGAAATAATCGTCTGGCATTGGGCCTTCTGCTAGTTTATCTAAAGATTCTTTTGCTTTGATTCGTCTTGGTTGATAATAATTCACACCTAATAAATCGACGGTATTTTCTTTAATGATTGTTAAATCTCCAGGCTCTGTCTTTGGCAGATGATTAATGTCACGCAATAAGTCTACCAAATCTTTAGGGAATTCTCCTTTTACAGCTGAATCAAGGAAAGAACGATTGAAAAATGCATCAGCAATTGAAGCTGCTTTAACATCCTCAGGATTATTTTCATCACGTGGATAGCTTGGTGTAAGGTTTAAGATAATCCCAATTTCACCAGCAAGTTGCAAATCATGATAAACTTTAATAGCTTTTGCACTTGCAAGAACTTCGTGATAAGCTACCTGAACGGCATGTTTCATATTCACTTCATTCGGGTAATGAAATTGATAGAGATAACCTCCCTCAACGGGTACAATCGGTTCATTATGAGTAAACCATTTTTTTACTCGATCCCCAAACAACTCAAAGCAAGTTTTAGCAAATATCGTATAAGCCTCTACCGTTTCACGATTCAGCCATCCACCTTTTTCTTGCAGCCACATAGGCATATCAAAATGATATAAGTTTATGAATGGTTCAATATCATTCGCAATTAACTCATCAATTACAGCATTATAAAAATCAACGCCTACTTGATTTAGTTCGCCTGTCTCATCTGGAAACAATCGACTCCATTGAATAGAGGTTCTAAAACTATTGTGCCCTGTTTGTTTCATCAACTGAATATCTTCTTGATATTTTTTATAAAAACGAGATGCTTTTTCTGGACCTACTTGATTAAAGAACTTTTCCGGTTCTGATTCGTACCAATAATCCCAAATACTCTGTCCTTTATTGTCTCCTTCGTAAACACCTTCCGTTTGCGGACCACTAACTGCTGAACCCCACCAAAAATCTTTAGGAAATTGATACTCCATATTTATTCTCTCCTTTTTAATCCATTTTTTTATTTGTCTATACATTAACCTTAAAACAATCATACATTCAAGCGAAAGCGAATACAAGGTATAGTTTCTATTATTTAGTTATTTTTTTAAATAATAGAGTGCTTTTTTTAATTGCATTATCAAAAAATAAATTATATACTGTAAAAGAAGAAAAACGACAGGTACCTATTCTCATACATAAGGGAGTAACTGGCAGCATTTGCTGTGGCAACATCACCAACAAGTAAATTCGCAAAATTTACTGGTGTTGTCTTAAACGGTGAGACTTATGCACATTGTTTCTGTAAAGAAACAATTCTGCATAAGTCTCTTTTTTTATTGTTTTTCTTAAAAAAGTATTAAGGAGGTATTCTCATACCGGTTAATAGATACAGTCTGTTCGCCTTTTTCTCGTATTAGACCGATAAGCCAATATCTAATCACCTCTTCAACTGATTTAACTAAAAAATATTAAGGAGTGTCATGCTTGGAATATTATCAAAAAGAACAAAAGAGTGTCTTATCAGAATTAAATACAACAACAAACGGATTAAATGATACAGAAGTAAAAAGTCGTCTTGAAAAATATGGGACAAACGAATTAAAATCAGCAAAAAAAGATTCTATTTTAAAACTTTTTTTAGAAACATTTAAAGATGCAATGGTAATTGTTTTATTAATCGTAGCTGTCGTTCAAATATTAATGGGATCTGTTGTTGAGTCTCTCATTATTTTTGCTGTTTTAATGATTAATTCAGTTGTAAGTGTCGTCCAAACTAAGAAAGCTGAAGGATCCTTAGACGCTTTAAAAAATATGTCTGCTCCAATAGCCAAAGCCATTCGAAATGGGGAAAAAACATCTCTACCTGCTAATGAATTAGTGCCTGGCGATATAGTTATTTTAGATGCTGGCGATTTTGTACCCGCTGATGGTCGTTTAACTGAAGCTGGATCACTAAAAATTGATGAAGGTATGCTAACAGGTGAATCCGTTCCGGCTGATAAAGATACCGCTACACTTACAAACACTGTGCCCGTTGGCGATCGTTCTAATATGGTTCACAGTGGAACATTAGTTGTCTATGGACGTGGTGTGTTTGTCGTTACTGCGACAGGAAACCAAACTGAAATTGGCCAAGTTGCGAACTTGCTTGAAAATGCTATGACGAAACAAACTCCTCTACAAAAGAAGTTAGATCAATTTAGTAAACAACTTGGGATTGGTATTTTAATCTTATCTATCCTTATTTTCATTATTGAAGCTATCCGGATTTACTTTGGTGGTACGACAAATCTTAGTGTTGACTTACTAAACGCCTTTATGTTTGCCGTAGCTGTTGCTGTTGCTGCCATTCCTGAAGCGTTGCAATCTATTGTGACGATTGTTCTTTCAATGGGAACCAACAAAATGGCTAAACGCCATGCAATTATTCGTAAGTTGCCTGCTGTAGAAACATTAGGCGCAACTAGCGTAATTTGTACAGACAAAACAGGAACACTAACACAAAATAAAATGACTATCGTCGATTACTTTTTACTAAACGGCCAGTCTTCTCCTTTCAATGACAAACCAGAGACGTGGACATTCGATGAAAAACGTCTGATGCAAATCGCTGTATTAGCGAACGATTCCACTATTAATGAAACAGGGCAAGAATTAGGTGACCCGACTGAAGTAGCTATGGTTTCTTTCAGTAATAAAGTAAATCAACCCTATCATACTTTACGCGAGCAATACCCACGTAAAGCAGAATTGCCTTTTGATTCAGATCGAAAACTAATGTCAACCGTTCATGTCATTGACAATGAATCTGTCATGTTGACTAAAGGTGGACCAGACGTTATTTTCAATCGCAGTACAAAAGTTTTAATCGATGGAAAAATTGTTCCTTTAACTAAAGAACGTTTAAAAATAATACAAGACAAAAATGAAGCTTTCTCCAATCGTGCTTTACGTGTCTTAGCATTTGCTTATAAACCTATCGCTGAGAATCAGACAATCCAATTTGAAGATGAAAATGATTTGATTCTCGTTGGTATTATGGCTATGATTGATCCTCCCCGTGAGGCTGTCTATGGAGCAGTTGAACAAGCTAAGAGTGCGGGTATTAAAACCGTTATGATTACAGGTGATCACAAAACAACTGCACAAGCGATTGCTCGTGATATCGGTATTTCAGAAGAAGGCGATATCGCTTTAACCGGACAAGAATTAGACGCGTTAACAGA
>JAVWJE010000001.1:60878-64306 GCA_036639135.1 Carnobacterium sp.
CTAATTTAGAAAAAATCTCTGTTTATGCCCGTGTTTCTCCTGAAAACAAAATCAGAATCGTACGAGCATGGCAAAATAAAGACAAGGTTTCTGCTATGACAGGTGACGGTGTTAATGACGCACCTGCGCTGAAACAAGCAGATATTGGTATTGCTATGGGAAGTGGGACAGATGTAGCTAAAGATGCTGCCGCTATGGTTTTAACGGATGATAACTTCGTTTCTATTATCAGTGCTGTTGAAGTTGGACGTAACGTTTACGACAACATTAAAAAAGCCATTGCCTATCTATTTGCAGGTAACTTGGGAGCAATTATTGCTGTTGTTGTTGCATTATTGATGGACTGGGTAAATCCATTCACTGCATTACAATTATTATTCATCAACCTAGTCAATGACTCTGTTCCTGCCATTGCTTTAGGAATGGAAAAAGGTGAGCCAAACGTCATGTTGCGTAAACCTAGAGATCCGAATGAAGGTATTTTTGCTGGTGAAACATTAATTTCTGTTTTATATCGTGGAACTTTAATCGGTATTGCTGTTATTATTTCGCAGTACATCGGATTAGGTTACTCGAATGAAATGAGTATTGCGATGGCATTTACTACATTGATATTAGCAAGAACGTTACAAACATTCCCTGCACGTTCCAATTCTCAAACATCTATCGGAGCAGGATTTTTCTCAAATATATATGTAATCCTTGCTGTTATTTTCTGTTTTGCATTATACGCTTTAACTGTTATTCCTGGTATTCGTGAATTTTTTGCTATTCCCACTGATTTTGGTTGGGTACAATGGAGAATTTCTGCAGGACTAGCTTTGGGGTCCGTTGTCTTAATGGAATTGACTAAATTAATTATTCGTAAAAAAGCTTAAAAAAGAAGTCTTGTTAGATTTCGGGAAAAAAGCATTCCTTTTTCTCAACTAACAAGACTTTCTTTTTTATGTATTTTATCAGAAAGTAGCATTTTTAGTTAAAAGCGACTATACTGTTATATGAATATCTGTTCGAGGAGGTAAACAATGAATTTTGTTGCAATAGATTTTGAAACAGCGAACCATCAGCGACATAGTGCATGCTCTGTTGCTTTGACTATTGTTAAAGACAGTAAAATCGTTGATCATTATTACACATTAATTAAACCAGAAACCGAGTTCTTTTGGCGGAACATTCAAATACATGGTATCCATTCAGAAGATGTTCGTCATGCGCCTACCTTCGATCGTGTTTGGGATGACATTAAACCTTGTTTTAAAGAAAACAAGTTAATTGTTGCCCATAATCTTCCATTTGATAGAGGTGTTTTACAAGGCTGTTTAGATTATTACCATATTGAACAACCACACTTCCAAACCCTCTGCACTGTTCAATCTAGTCGCAAACTGATCACTGAACTTCCTAATCATAAATTAAACACCGTTTCTGCCCATCTAGGCATCAAATTAGAGAATCACCATCACGCTTTAGATGATAGCAATGCTAGTGCTGAAATTTTACTGTATTTAGAAAACCATTTTGGTACTGATTCTTTAAAAAAAATGGTTAAGTATGTTTAATTAAAAAAAATTTTTTTTATAGAACCCTGCTATTTTTAATAGTGAGGGTTCTATTTTTTACTTTTCTTTCAAAAAATTATCTAACAACTTATTGTAACGTTGCCCAATTGGATTAAATAAAATCTTTCTTTCCATCAACTCTTCTCCAGATGGTTGAAGTTTAATTTGTAGATACTCTGTGGGTAAATCTTCAGGAATAAATTTAGCCCATTCAACAATTGAAACGCCTTCTCCTTCAAAATATTCTTCCAACCCTAAATCAGTTCCACCTGTCTCTTCTAAGCGGTAAACATCCATGTGATAGAGCGGCAATCTACCATCTAAGTATTCGCGAATAATCGTGTAAGTTGGACTTTTAATGATAAGTTTAATTCCTAATCCTATTGCTAAACCTTTAGTGAAAGTTGTTTTACCAGCTCCTAAATCTCCTTCTAGTAGAATCAAATCTCCAGGTTCTAGCCATTTAGCTAATTTTGCAGCAATATCTTTCGTTTCCTTTTCATTATGTGCGTATAAATTTTCCATTCTTATCCCTCTTATCTATGTGTTTTCTCTTTCATTATTTCATCTTCACCATTGTAATGGATGAAACATGAAAAAGCGAAAACATTCCATTAAAAGCTGACTGTTTTCAGCATAAAATGGAATGCTTTTTTTGTTTTCTTATTATTTACTACATACTGTAATTCTTCTATTTTCAAATGCTCTGTTTTCAATTTCATCAACTAAAGCAATGGCATAATCAGCATAACTAATTTCACTTTCTCCTAAATGATTGGTTAAAAGAAAATCGGTTCCTAACTGATAAGTACCTATTCGAGTACCATTTGGCATAAAGTTTTTTGGCGGACTGATATATGTCCAGCTTACACCTGTTGTGTTTTGCAACAGTTCTAATGCTTTTTCCATATGATAAGCTGACGGTTTCAAGATAGCTGGATAATCAGCTGTTTCGGATAAGCGCATACCGGTTTCTCTATCCACAATCAGACTACCCGATCCACCTACAACAATCAACCGAGGGGTTTTTTTGCCTTTTAAAATAGAAATTAAGTGTTCAATACTTTTCTGATGAAGTTCTTCTGAACCTTGAGATGCTTTAAAAGCATCAACTACTATATCTAATCCAACTAAATCCTCATATGCTAAGTCAAATAGATCCTTTTCTACAACATCCCAGTCTTGACTTTCTAATTTGCGAGCATTACGGACAAGCGGAACAACTAAATGACCTCTGTCTAAAGCTTCAGCTGTGATACGAGAACCTGATTTTCCTGTCGCACCTATGATTCCTATTCTCATAGTATTTCTCCTCCTTCATGTTTTCCTTACTTCTATTATAAAGAGTTTGCTTTCATAAGCGCAAACATTCCCTCTTAAGTTCTATAGAATATGAAAAAACCCATTCTAAGAAAAAAAATCTTCCTTAAATTGAAGACTTTTTTATTTCTTGAGCACTTAACCAATCAAGTTTTAGTTTGGTTTGGCTTAGTTTTTATTTAATCCTTTCATTATGCAAGTGCCTCGTTTTCTCATCGGCGTGCAAAACATAATCATCAACCTATTCGATAACCTAAAAAGTTGATTACGAACAAGTTATTACTATAAAATACTCAACTAATCTGTTTTAAGTTAAAAATCGCCCAGTCAATGAAATAAAATCATTAACTGGGCGATTTTCTTCTAATTTTAGACAAGTAGACCAGAATAAAATGTCAGCTAATCCATTAGTGTACTAAATCAAAAGGCTTTTAGAGATTAGATTATTCGTTCATTAAGCTTTGAGTAGCTGTAATAATTGCTAACTTATATACGTCTTCTTCATTACATCCACGAGAAAGGTCAGAAATAGGTTTGTTTAAACCTTGT
>JAVWJE010000001.1:64316-69266 GCA_036639135.1 Carnobacterium sp.
AAAGTTACCGAAACGTTGTGCAATTTTGTAACCAATATTTCCTGATTGTAATTCCGGGAAAACAAATACTGTAGCTTGTCCAGCAACTTTAGAGTCAGGTGCTTTTTGTTGTCCTACAGATGCAACGTATGCAGCATCGAATTGTAATTCTCCATCGATTTCGTAATGAGGAGCTAATTCTTGAGCAATTTTAGTTGCTTCTGCAACTTTAGTTGCTTCTTCTGCTCTAGCTGATCCTTTAGTTGAAAAACTCAACATTGCAACTTTAGGAGCGATACCAAATAATTCAGCTGTTTTTGCACTTTCAACAGCAATTTCTGCTAATTCTTGAGCATTTGGATTAACGTTAATCGCACAATCTGAGAATAAATATTTTTCATTATCACGGCCACGTAACATAATGAACGCTCCACTTGTACGACTAACACCAGGTTTTGTTTTAATGATTTGTAATGCTGGACGTACTGTATCCCCAGTCGAGTGAATGGCTCCACTAACTAATCCATCAACCTTACCCATATGAGTTAACATTGTACCAAAATAGTTTTCGTCTTTAATCATTTCTTTTGCTTGCTCAGCAGTAACTTTTCCTTTACGACGTTCTACAAAAGATGCAACCATTTCTTCAGCTGCTTCATAATTATTTGGATCAATGATTTCGATGTTATCTACATCAAATCCACGTTTTTTAGCGACTTCTTTGATTTCATCTGGATTTCCAAGCAAAATGGGTTGAATAAGTTCTTCTGCTTGCAAACGGACTACTGCTCCAATAATACGAGGCTCTGTTCCTTCTGGAAAAACAATACGAATATTCTTTCTTACAATATTAAATTTTAAACTATCAAATAATTCCACGTTAATTCCCTCCACGTTGTGTGTTTTTTCACTTCTCATCTATCATACTATTTCTTAACAAGAAATAACAGTTCTTTCACCCTGTTTTATGAAAAAACACCTTATTTAAATGAATTTCTCATAATTCATCTATTTAAACTAGTACAGTTTCAGAGTATTTAGGCAAACTGTACTAAATATTAAACTTTGTTTGGAAGTTGCCAGTCAATTGGATTATGTCCTACCTTTTTTAGTGCTTCATTTGTACTGGAGAAAGGCTTCGATCCAAAAAATCCACGGTACGCTGATAAAGGACTTGGATGCGAAGCGGTTAAGACAATGTGTTTATCTTCATTGATTAAATTTCTCTTTTTTATCGAAGGATTTCCCCATAAAAGAAAGACGATTGGCTCTTTTCGGTTATTTAATTCTTTGATGACATGATCCGTGATCTCTTCCCATCCTTTTTTTTGATGGGAGTGAGCTTCACCTTTTCGTACAGTCAACACGGTGTTTAATAACAAGACACCTTGATCTGCCCATGATTTTAAATACCCATGATTAACTCGTTCATAACCTAAATCTGTTTCTAATTCTTTATAGATATTTGCTAAAGAAGGAGGCGTTTTTACACCAGGTTTTACAGAAAAACTTAATCCGTGAGCTTGGTTAGGACCATGATAAGGATCTTGTCCCAAGATAACCACTCTAACATCATGATAAGGCGTCCATTCAAACGCTTGCCAAATTTGGTTTTTTTCTGGATAAATAGTTTCATTTTGATATTCTTTTTCTAAAAATAAGAATAATTTTTGATAGATTAAATCCAAACTAGGCTGATTTAAAATAGGTGTCCAATCATTTTTAATCGGTATCTTCAAGATTTAGCCTTCTCTCATTGTTTTTGATTTCGTCTGTATCGTACTAAAGTTTATCTTTTCTCACAAGCACTTTTTTATTTTGTATACTTATGGTTAACTTTAAAATAGTAGATATGGATACTTTTCTCATTAGATAAATGGTAAACTAAATAAGAATAAAACGGAAATTAGGGGGAAATACAAACATGGTTAAACTAATTGCGTCGGATATGGACGGAACGTTATTAAACGAAAAAATGGTTATCTCAGAAATAAATGCTAAAGCAATCCTAGATGCTCAAAAAAGTGGGGTCCATTTTATGGTTGCTACTGGACGAGGATACTCAGAAGCTAAACCTTTACTTGAAGAAGTTGGTGTTTCTTGCCCATTAATTGCACTTAACGGGGCACAGGTATACAACGAAAAAGGCGAAGTTATTGAGAATATTGGATTAAGTAAAGAAAAAGTTGCAACCATTTTGAAAAAAACCAATAAGCTAGGTCTATATTGTGAAATGACGACTTCTTTGGGAGTTTATTCAGATAACAAAGCTAAACGTATTGAAGCCGTTGCTTCATTGATTTACCGGACTAATCCAGATACAACATTTAAAATGTCTGTTGTCTTAGCAGCTGCTCGTTTGGAAATCATGAATATCAATTATGTCGCAGATTACAAAGAACTAATAGAAGATGACTCTATTGAAATTTTAAAAATTATTGCTTTTAGTGAAGAAGGTCCAAAAGTCCTTAAACCACTAGCTGACGAATTGGGCAAAACCGGTAACTTAGCCATCACAGCTTCATTTGTTAATAACATTGAAATAAACCATATTGATGCACAAAAAGGTTTGGCATTAGCAAGAGCTGCTAAAGCATTAGGAATCCATACAGATGATGTAATGGCTCTTGGAGATAACTATAATGATGTGTCGATGCTAAAAGTTGCTGGTTACAGTGTGGCTGTTGCAAATGCAGAAGAAGGTGTAAAAGTACATGCTAAGTACCTAACTTCTACTAATAATGAAAATGGCGTAGCTCAGTCTATTTTATTAGCCTTAAATGGTGAGATGGATAAACAACTTGCTCGATAAATAGTCCGTTGATAAACCAGAATAAAGCAGTATAATAAAGTTACTTATCTTGACTTAGTAACAAAAGGTCACTAAATTTTAGGAGGAATATAAATGACAGACATAAAAAAAACATTAACAATCGCAGGCAGCGATTCAAGTGGTGGTGCTGGTATACAAGCAGACCTTAAAACATTTGCTGAATATGGTACTTACGGACTATCTGCTTTAACGGCGATTGCTACAATGGATCCTGATAATAATTGGAGTCATGGTGTAACGACGATTGATGTTCCAGTCATAGAAGCACAATTGAAAACAATTTTTGCAAGTGACGATAAAATTGCAGCAATGAAAACCGGGATGTTGCCAAACGTAGACATTATCAATGTTGTTGCCAAAGCTATAAAAGACAATCATTTAGAAAATATCGTTATCGATCCAGTAATGGTCTGTAAAGGTGAAGATGAAGTACTAAATCCTGAAAATGCGGATGCCTTACGTGATGTATTAACACCTTTAGCAACCGTAGTTACACCTAATTTATTTGAAGCAGGATCTCTTTCCGGTCTTGGAAAGCTGACTACTCTAGATGACATGAAAAAAGCAGCTGTAAAAATTCATGAGCTTGGAGCAAAAAATGTTGTGATTAAAGGTGGAAAAGCTTTAGCAGGTGATAAAGCAATTGATTTATTCTACGATGGCACAACTTTTAAAGTGTTAGAGAGTGAAAAAATTGTTCCTGCATATAATCATGGCGCTGGATGTACTTTTGCAGCAGCTATTACAGCTGGCTTAGCTCAAGGATTAAGCGTTGAAGAATCTATTTTTAAAGCAAAAGACTTTGTGACAGAAGCTATCCGCAGTGGTTTCAAATACAATCAATATGTCGGCTCTGTTTTCCACAGTGGCTACCGCTTATCTAAGCAAAACAGCATCTAATTAAGTAAACTATCCATTAGTCAAACTCTTAATTAAAATTTTTATTTCTTTACAACATTTGAGAAAAATACACTCTATTCTATGGATACCCTTCCGCAAAATAGAGTGTATTTTTATGTTTTTTGTTTTAGCCCTGCTTACCTCTTATAATTGGTAGGTTACAATTCGCTTTTCTCTAGCGTTATCTCTTTAGAACAAGTAGATAACGAAAGGAGAATTCAAATGGGTACAAGTCCAGAATGGCTGTCTGTTATGGTAGAAATTATTGGTAATCTTGGGTTTCCTATTTTTGTCGCTTGGTTTCTTTTGCAACGAATGGAAAACAAGTTAGATGAATTAGTTAAAGCTATTCAAGATTTAAATCAGGTTTTTAACAACACAGGTAGGTAACATTAAAGAGTTCAATCATTAATTTTTGTTTTTCTTAGCAGAAATTTCACTGGTTCAACTCTTTTTTTTTATTTTTAATGAGAACGTTCATTTGACTACCTCGTTTTTTCTCTATTTTTTTGTTATAATAAATAGGAAAGAAGCTAACACTACATAAGTAAGATAGGGTCAAAAATTAAATTGAGGTGAGTAAAATGATTCATCTTTATATGAAACAAGACTATCTGTTCGTAAAACATAACATTATCGTTACAGATGAAATAGGCAAAAATCGTTATCTTATTGTTGGTAAATGGGGCAGAGTTGGTGATGGATTTTCATTGTATGATATGAATGGTAATTTAATCATTGAAGTAAAACAGACTCTCTTATCTTTATTCCCTAAATTTGATTTGATTGTTGCTGGCAATAAAGTGGCTTCTATAAAAAAATATAGAGGGATAAAAGGACCCTATTTTAAAGTGAGTCCGTTAAAGTGGGTTGTAAAAGGCGATTTTGAAAATAATCGTTACCGCATTCGTGATGGAAGAGAAACGATTATGGAGATGGAAAAAGCTTATTTATCTTTCGGGGATTTTTATGCATTATCTATTAATCAACAAAATAATGTCCCTATTTGTTTATGCATAGCAGTCGTTGTTGATAACCTTACATTGACAAGAACATTTGCTAAAATTAAATGGTCAAAAAAACAACCTATTCAGCTTATCTAACATAAATAGGGAGTGAGTCTTTTATCTCGCTCCCTATTTTGGTTCTATAATATTTAGTGTTGGTGAATAAAAATCACCAGCACTATTTTTTGTAAAAAAAATGGAAACAAGTGAAAATCTCCGTTAGAATAAAGT
>JAVWJE010000002.1:0-54992 GCA_036639135.1 Carnobacterium sp.
CTAAAGCTGCTGAAGCTTTAGGCGAAGAAGAAGCTCAAGTTTTTGAT
Source organism: Carnobacterium sp. (assembly GCA_036639135.1). Lineage (GTDB taxonomy): Bacteria > Bacillota > Bacilli > Lactobacillales > Carnobacteriaceae > Carnobacterium_A. The sequence goes on from JAVWJE010000002.1 coordinate 48, forward strand.
GCTCATTTAATGGTTCTTTCTGATCCTGAGTTAATTGGGGGTATCGAAAGTAACATAAGCGATAATAAAGTAAATGCTGAAAGCGCACTTAAAGAAGTAACGGATATGTTTATCGGTATCTTTGAAGGTATGGAAGATAATCCTTACATGCAAGAACGTGCTGCTGATATCAAAGACGTTACAAAGCGTGTATTGAGTCATCTTTTAGGGGTAAGATTACCGAACCCATCAATGATTGATGAAGAAGTGATCGTTATCGCACATGACTTAACTCCAAGTGACACAGCTCAATTAAACCGTAAATATGTAAAAGCTTTTGTAACAGATATTGGTGGACGAACTTCTCACTCAGCAATTATGGCACGTTCTCTTGAAATCCCAGCAATTGTTGGAACTAAAACTATTACGGATTTAGTTAAAGAAGGAGACATCATTGTTGTTGATGGTCTAGAAGGTGACGTATTAGTTCATCCGGAAGAAAAGGATATTTCTTTTTACGAAGAGAAAGCAAAACAATTTGAAAACCAAAAAGCAGAATGGAATAAGTTGAGAAACGAAGAAACCTATACTGCTGATGGGAAACATATTGAATTAGCTGCTAATATTGGAACTCCTAAAGACTTAGTTGGTGTTAAAAACAACGGCGCTGAAGCTATTGGATTATATCGTACAGAGTTTCTTTATATGGATTCACCGGATTTTCCAACTGAAGATGCTCAATTTGAAGCTTACAAAACCATTTTAGAAGGTATGGGCGACAAAGCAGTTGTTGTTAGAACAATGGACATCGGTGGCGATAAAGAACTACCTTATTTAACATTGCCACATGAGATGAATCCGTTTTTGGGATACCGTGCGATTCGTATCTGTTTAGCTGAACCAGAAATGTTTAAAACACAATTACGTGCATTATTGCGCGCATCTGTTTTTGGTAAATTACGTATTATGTTCCCAATGATTGCAACTTTAGGAGAATTCCGTAAAGCTAAATCTATGTTACTTGAAGAAAAAGAAAAATTAGTAAACGAAGGTATTGCTGTTTCTGAAGATATTGAGGTCGGTATTATGATTGAGATTCCAGCTGCAGCGGTACTTGCTGATAAATTCGCTAAAGAAGTAGATTTCTTCAGTATTGGAACGAATGATTTGATTCAATACACTATGGCAGCAGATCGTATGAACGAACAAGTTTCTTATTTGTACCAACCATATAATCCATCAATCTTACGTTTAATTAAAAATGTTATTGATGCCTCTCATAAAGAAGGTAAATGGACGGGTATGTGTGGAGAAATGGCTGGAGATCAAACTGCAGTACCACTATTAATGGGACTAGGGCTTGATGAGTTTTCAATGAGTGCGTCAAGTATTCTAAAAACACGAAGCTTAATGAAACGTTTAGATACAGTGAAAATGACTGAATTAGCGAATAGAGCAATCAATGATTGTGATACAGCTGAAGAAGTCGTTAGCCTAGTTGAAGAATACACAAAATAAAAAAACTGTTGAAATCTTTTGATTTCAACAGTTTTTTTATTTTCATTAAAATCCAATCTATTTAAAAGGTTTTTGTTTATATGAAGGATAAAATTTATGTTTTTTCATAAAACCTAGTATAATCAAACAAAGAGGTGAATTTTAATGAAAGTTGGAATTTTTACTGATACGTATTTTCCACAAATAAGTGGAGTCGCTAGTTCAATAAAGACACTAAAAAGAGAACTTGAACAACAAGGACATTCGGTGATTATTTTTACAACTACTGATCCTAAGGCACAAGATAATGAGGTAGGAATTATAAGGCTACCAAGTCTGCCTTTTTTTTCATTTCAAGATCGTCGCGTCGCAGTAAAAGGGTTGCATCGATCAGTAAAGATAGCTAAAGAACAATGCTTAGATATCATTCATACCCAAACGGAATTTAGTCTAGGATTAACAGGCAAATATATTGCCTATCAATTAAAAATTCCCTGTGTCCATACTTATCACACAATGTATGAAGATTATCTTCACTACATTGCAAAAGGAAAAATACTTCGTCCAAACCACGTTAAAATTGCTTCGAAATTATTTTGTAACAAATCTACTGGTATTATAGCACCAAGCAAAAAAGCCGCACATCAATTATTAAGTTATGATGTTACCTCAAAAATAGTCATTATCCCTACTGGGATTATTTTAAATAATTTTTTTAAAAAAGCGACAAGAAATATACGTAAAGAGTTTTCCATCAACGATGAAGTTCCTTTACTTTTATCTTTGGGAAGAGTTGCTAAAGAAAAAAGCATAGATATACTTATTAATTCTATGCCTGAAGTTTTAATTAAGCAACCGACTACAAAACTTCTTATCGTTGGAGATGGTCCAGAAAAACAGGAACTAGAGTGTTTAGTACAGGAACTAGATTTAGCTAAATCAATCTATTTTGTTGGAGAAGTGGAGAGTTCTCAAGTACAAGCGTATTATCAAGCTGCTGACTTATTTGTGAGTGCTTCCGATCCGGAATCACAAGGATTAACTTATATAGAATCGATAGTTTCAGGAACAAATATTGTGGCGAGATACAACGACTATACAGAAATGTTAACACATGGTGGAAGTTTTGGAACAACGTTTGAAAAGGATAAAGAATTGTCAGATGCTATTATTAAGTGTTTGACAAAAAAAACGGTTGATATAGATGAGGAAAAGCGAAAAAAGAATCGAGAAGATTTGTTTGAAATGCTTTCATCTGAATTATTTGGAGAAAAAGTCATACAGTTTTACGAGACAATGATACAAGAATATGAGGATAATAAGAAATCAGTTAATCTTTTAAATCAACGATAAAAATAAAGAGGAGAAGTTATTATGATACGAATAACAATGTTTTCTTCTGCAGATAAGATAGCTGGACAAGGAGTAGGTAGTGCTTATTTAGAGTTGATTAATTTGTTGAGAAAGTATCATGCGAGAGAATTAAAAGTCACTGTTAACCGGTATAATAAAACCGATATTAGTCACTATCATACAATTAATCCTACATTTTTTTTAAGTACTTTTTTTAGAAACCAATTTGGCAAGCGTATTGGTTATGTCCATTTTTTACCTTCTACTTTAAAAGGAAGTATTCATTTGCCTCGTTGGATAGAGTTAATGTTATATAGCTATATTATTGTATTTTATAAACGAATGGATCACTTAGTTGTAGTAAATCCTTCTTTTATTGAAGAATTGGAAAAATATGGGATAGAGACAAACAAGATATCTTATATTCCAAATTTTGTTTCAAAAGAAACATTTTATCCTATTGAAAAAGCTAGAAAGAAAAATATGAGAGATCATTTAGGTGTAGCTGAGAGTCAATTTGTGGTGTTAGGGGCAGGACAAATACAAGAACGTAAAGGTATACTTGATTTTATTAAACTCGCAAAAGAGATGCCAGAAATACAGTTTATATGGGTAGGTGGTTTTTCGTTTGGGAAAATAACTGATGGATACGATAAATTCACTGAATTAATAAAGCACTGTCCAGAAAATTTACGTTTCCCGGGAATAGTGAAAAGAGAAGATATGTGTAGCTTTTATAACTTGGCCGATGTTTTCTTATTGCCATCTTTCGATGAACTTTTTCCTATGTGTATTCTAGAAGCTTTTTCTTGTGATAAGCCTGTTATTTTGAGAGATTTAGATTTGTATTTGCCTATATTAAAAGGTTACTATGAACCAGCATCTGATCGAAGAGAGATGAAAAAAATAATTAATAATATGATTGCTGATCCAGACTACTACCAATCGTTAGTTCAAAAATCGATTGACGGATGTAAGATCTACTCAGAAGAGCGATTAGCAAAAATATGGTTGAGTTTCTATAAACGACAAGCTAAAACAAGTTCTTTTTAATCGTAATCCATAGTAATTTTTGACAATAGAACAGATTGTAAAAATAGTTCAATATATTAGTTTTTCATCTGAAATGTTATACTTATTATAGAATTTAAATGAAAAGGGGCGTTTATAAAAATGAAAAAAATAGGATTTATTGGAATAGGTGTAATGGGTAGTTCTATCGTAAAACACTTGCTTAAAGCTGGTTATGAAGTAAATGTTTACAATAGAACAAAGAGTAAGACGGATGAACTGGTTTCTAAAGGTGCAGTTTGGTGTGAAAATCCAGCAGTTGTAACTGAAAAAAGTGAAGTTATTATGACTATCGTGGGTTATCCTACTGATGTAGAAGAAATATATTTAGGAGAAAATGGCATTTTTCAAACAGCGACATCTGATCACATTTTAATTGATATGACTACGAGTACTCCTACTTTAGCTGTCAAGTTATACAAAGAAGGAGAAAAAAGAAAGATACCAGTATTAGATGCTCCGGTTTCTGGTGGAGATTTGGGAGCACAAAAAGGAACATTAACCGTTATGGTTGGTGGAGATAAAGAAGCTTTTGAAATCGTTGAGCCAATTTTGGATGTATTTTCAAGTAAAGTGAATTTGCAAGGTTCAGCAGGAAAAGGCCAACATACAAAAATGGCTAACCAAATTATGGTAGCGGGTACTATGACAGGTCTAACAGAGATGTTAGTTTATGCTGAAGCGGCAAATCTAAATTTAGAAAAAGTTATTGATACAGTAAGCAGTGGTAGTGCAAATAACTGGTCATTAGTAAATTATGGACCTCGCATTTTAAGTGAAGATTTCTCTCCTGGCTTTTTCGTAAAGCACTTTGTAAAAGATCTAAACATTGCGTTAAATGAGGCTAATAAGATGGGTATAGATTTGCCTTTTACAGCAATGGCTCAGCAATTGTATGAAAAACTTGAAACCAACGGTTCTGGAAATGACGGAACTCAAGCATTTATTAAACTATGGTGGCCAAAAGGGAAAAGATAAATTTTACTGGTAATGATAAACAATTTAAAATAGTTTGAAAGCTGTTATTTCTTAAAAGATGATTAAGTTTTTTTAAGTTGAAAAAAATATTTAAGAAAAAAAGATAACTTTGCTGTCTTTTAAAGAAAAATCTGTTAAAATAGTGACTGAGCCAAGTTTGAAAGGGGTACGAGATCATGAAACCTTCACAATTACAGGCAATTATTCGCCGGTTGGAAGCTATGCTAGAAGATAAAGATAGCGAAGTTCAAGTTCGTAGATTTGAAAAAGAGGGCAATGAACGTTGTCTAATTTCCTATGATGCCAAGACTGCTACTTTTGAATTAGAAGATAGTTCGACACGTCAAGTTTACCAATTTGATGATTTAGATTTAGTTGCAATTGAGATTTTTGAATTGTTGCAAGACTGATAAAAATAAAGAATGAGTCTAGTTAAACTAGCTTATTCTTTATTTTTTTGTCTTAAATTTTAAAGTACGACTAACATAGATTAAGATTAAATTAAAAAAATGATGAAACAATGTTTTTCAATGACGTAATTAGATTTTAAAGTGATTAAAAGATATCCTTAGTTAATCTTAGGATAAAAAAATGAATCTCTGCAGTAGTTACCTAGCAGAGATTCATTTTTTAGATTATAACTTTCCTACAATTTTTGTGCCGTGAACTTCATTGACTCCTAAGAAATCAACAACATGTTGTGCATTTTCATCTGAAACTCCGCCTCCAGGTAGAATAATAATCCGACCATTTGCGTAATCAACTAATTCTTTTAAACGTGGCAATGTTGTTTCAATCGGCATATCGGCAGTCCCACCATGGGTTAAAATACGCTCTACACCATGTTCTATTAACCATTCAATCGCTTCAAACTGACGGTTATTGGGTATCGAATCAAAAGCCATATGAAAAGTCATTTGTAAGCCATATGACTCTTCTAATAGTTGTTCCATTGCATCTTCATCTATCCAGTTTTCTTTATTTAAGCAACCTACTACAATTCCGTCCATTCCGAGGTTTTTAGCTTCAATAATATCATAACCCATAATTTTTAATTCAGTGTCATTGTAAATGAAGTTTCCGGTACGTGGACGAATAATTGCCATCACAGGAACAGAGTATTCACTACAATAAGCTAAGGTTTCTTGCATCACTCCTTTGCTAGTTGTTGTTCCTCCACTAGGTAAATAATCACAGAGTTCGACTCGTGTTGCTCCTTTTGCAATAGCAGAAGGAACAGCTGTATAATTTTCAACACATACTTCTTTGAGAAACATTATTTCACTCTCCATTTTCTTAACTAATTTTTTAAAGTATACCATGAAAAATAAAATTAATTACCATCTATCGCTTTATTGAATAATGTTTACGTGTTCGTTATAATATAACTGAACTGTAAATAACAAATAACAAATAATAAATAACAAATAATAAATTAATTAGATAATGCAACCGAAGTATGAAATCTATTAGTTGGAAGATTTGAATTTAAAGGATGGTATATAATGAAAATTTTAGTTCAAAAATTTGGTGGAACATCTGTTAAAGATGAAAAAAGTCGTGAAGCAGCAGAAAAACACATTGCTCATGCTATTTCTTTAGGATACAAAGTCATTGTAGTTGTATCAGCTATTGGACGTTTAGGAGATCCATATGCCACGGATTCTTTGCTTTCTCTAATTGGTGGCAATCGTAGTTATTTAGACTTACGTGAAAAAGATATGTTGCTTTCAGTGGGAGAAACTATTTCAACAGCTGTTTTCACGAATGGCTTAAAGAAAAACGGACTAGCGGCTGTTGGTTTAACGGGTCAGGATGCCGGGATTATCACTAATGAAGATTTTGGTAATGCTAAAGTAAAAAGAATCGAGAAAGCTGCTATCACCAGCTATTTTAAATCCAATGATGTTGTAGTGGTCACGGGTTTCCAAGGTATAAGCGAAAGTGGACACATTACCACAATTGGTCGCGGCGGAAGTGATACAACTGCAGCTTTTTTAGGAGCTTCTTTTGAAGCTGAAAGTATTGATATCTTCACAGATGTATCAGGGATGATGACTGCTGATCCTCGTTTGGTGGATAAAGCACAATTTCTAGAAGTTGTTAGTTACCGAGAAGTCAGTAATATGGCACACGAAGGAGCGAAAGTGATTGATCCTCGTGCTGTTGAAATCGCGATGCAAGCTGGGATTCCATTACGAATTCGTTCAACTCATCAACCTGTTACTAATACAGGAACGTTAGTGACGCATATTGAAAGTCAAATAGAGCATTATCGGCTAGTTACCGGAATTGCTCATGTTCCAAATTTAATACAGTTTAGAGTTGAAGCTGATCGTGTCTTGCAAGAAAAGATTTTTACATCATTAGCTGAATTAGAAATAAGTGTTGATTTTATTAATATTTTCCCAGATCATATTGTTTTTACATTGCCTCAAACAGCTTTAGAAAATGCTCAAGTATTATTTGAAAAACAAGGTGTTTCATATACGTATATAGAAAACTGTGCGAAAGTTGCAATCGTTGGAGCAGGCATCACAGGCGTGCCAGGTATCGTCTCTAAAATTGTGAGAACTTTAGCTGATAACAGCGTAGCTATTTATCAATCAGCGGATAGTTATACAACTATCTGGATTCTAGTAGCTGAAGCAGATTTAAGAGTTGCTGTTAACTCCTTGCATACTGCCTTTTTACAAAATGAGAATCAAACTAAAAACAATTGAGTTTGATTGCTATTTCATGTTTTTAACGTATAATTGACAAGATAGTAAACTAGAAGGAGTACTGAAGAAGTACTCCTATTTCAATGAGTAGGGAGAAACTATGCTGAATATATTTAAACCAACATGGATGATAGATGCTATTTACCACTTAACACCAGAACAATTGAGAAAACAAAATGTAAAAGCTGTTCTAACAGATTTAGATAATACTTTAATTGCTTGGAACAATCCTGACGGTACACAAGAACTGATTGAATGGATTCAAGTAATGAAAAATGCGGGTATCCCAGTCATTATTTTATCAAACAATAGCGCGTCTCGGGTAGAGAGAGTGGCAAAAATCTTAGATTTAGAGTATGTTTCTAGAGCTATAAAGCCAACAATTATTGGGTTTAAAAAAGCAGAAGCAAAATTGAATCTTCCCAAAGAAGATATTTTAATGGTTGGAGATCAGATTATGACTGATATATGGGGTGCAAATTTGGCTGGTATCCGCACAGTATTAGTTAAGCCCATTATTGATAGTGATGCTTGGAATACAAAACTCAATCGCTATATGGAGTTGCACATTATGAATTACTTGATTAAAAAAGATCCAGATATGAGATGGAGGAAGTCATTACATGACGAAAGAATTAATGAATGAAGAAGAACTACGTTGCATTGGTTGTGGAGCAGTTATACAAACCGTTAACAAAGAGCAATCAGGTTATACACCTGAGTCTGCGCTAAAAAAAGGTTTAGAAAAAGATGAAGTTTATTGTCAACGTTGTTTTAGATTACGTCACTACAATGAAATTCAAGATGTACATTTAACAGATGATGATTTCTTGAAATTATTAAATGAATTAGGTACAAAAAATGCATTAATTATAAATGTCATTGATATTTTTGATTTTAACGGTAGTATGATTCCAGGACTTCACCGTTTTGTTGGGAATAATCCTGTTCTTTTAGTAGGAAACAAAGTTGATTTGCTGCCGAAGTCTTTAAAACGAGGTAAAATGACACAATGGTTGCGTGAGCGAGCTTTCGAAGAAGGATTTCGTCCAGAAGATGTTATTTTGACAAGTGCTGTTAAACCTAAAGAAATGGAAGATTTACTAGCTATCATTGAGAAACACCGCAAAGGGCGAGATGTTTTTGTGGTTGGAGTAACGAATGTAGGAAAATCAACTCTTATTAATCAAATTATTAGTTTGACTGCTGGAGTACAAGATTTAATTACAACTTCTCAATTCCCGGGAACAACACTAGACAGAATTGAAATACCGTTAGAAGATGGAAAATTTTTAATTGACACTCCTGGAATTATTCATCGTCATCAAATGGCGCATGTCTTAGGAGATAAGGATTTGAAATTGATTGCACCTAAAAAAGAGATAAAACCAATGGTTTATCAACTGAACGAAGGACAAACGTTGTTCTTTGGCGGTGTAGCACGTTTTGATTACGTTAAAGGTAAAGGCGACAAAAGATCTTTTACTTGTTTTACATCAAATGACTTAAAAATTCATAGAACTAAGTTAGAAAAAGCAGATGAATTGTACCAAAAACAAGTAGGTAAATTATTACAACCTCCTCGTGAAGATGAAGTTATGGGCTTTCCTGAGTTGGTTCGTTTTGAGTTCACTGTTAAAGAAAAAGCCGACATTGTTTTTGCTGGCCTAGGATGGGTCACAATTAACGAACCTGGAACAATAGTAGCTGGTTGGGCTCCAAAAGGCGTAGATGTCATCATAAGGAAATCATTGATTTAATAAAGGTTTAATAAAATAAGAATCGAGAGATCGATTTAATTGGAGTGGAAAAATGGATTTAACAGGTAAACAAAAACGTTTTTTAAGAAGCAAGGCACATCACTTAGACCCTATTTTTCAAATTGGAAAAAATGGTTTAAATAAAGAAGTAATTATTCAAATTGGCGAAGCTCTTGAAAAAAGAGAATTAATTAAAATTAGCTTGTTACAAAACACAGATGAAACAGCCCAAGAAGTGGCTAACAAAATTGAAGCCGATTTAAAGTGCAAAGTCGTTCAAATAATTGGTCGTGTGATTGTGTTGTTTCAACCTTCTACACAAGAAAAATATCAACGTGTTTCAACACAAATACCAACAAAAAGAAAATAATAAATTGGTAAGGAAAGGTGATTATTTTGAAAAGGCAGACAATTTCTTTTAATCAAGCAAAGGTTGTAACGAATACAGCTCCTTTGGAAATTGAACGGAAAAAAGTAGGGATTTTAGGCGGAACGTTTAATCCTCCCCATGTTGGCCACTTAATAATCGCTGATCAAGTTTGCCAACAACTTGATTTAGATAAGTTGTATTTTATGCCAAGTGCTAATCCTCCACATCGTGATGAAAAAAAGGCGATTGATGCGGCTTATCGTTTAGAAATGGTAGAGACAGCGATTCAAAATAACCCTTATTTTGCTATTGAACGCAATGAAATTGATCGTGGTGGAAAGAGTTTCACTTACGATACAATGGTTCAATTAGTCGAACAACACCCGGATACGGATTATTATTTTGTTATTGGTGGGGATATGGTCGAATATTTGCCTAAGTGGTATAAGATTGATAAATTAATAAATTTAATCCAATTTGTAGGAGTAAATCGTCCTGGTTATGCAACGATGACTGATTATCCTATTATTTGGGTAGATGTTCCGCTAGTAGATATCAGTTCAACCAGGTTAAGAGAAAAATTAAAAATGAATTGTTCCGTGCGGTATTTGATTCCAGATCAAACATTAGAGTACATTCATGAGAAGGGATTATATCAAAATGATGATAAAATCAACTGACGTATTTTATAGTAATGACTACATCCAATTCACTAGAGATGAACTTCTTAAGAAGGTTCAACAACAAATGAGTCAAAAGCGGTTTAAACATGTACTTGGAGTCGAAAAGGTTGCTGTTGAATTAGCACAGCAATATGGAACTTCAATTGAAGCAGCAAGTATTGCTGCTTTAACTCATGATTATGTCAAAGAAAGAAATCCGGAAGAAATGCATGATTTAATTATCAGTGCAAGCCTGGATTTAGATCTATTGCAATATGGTAGTGAGGTTTGGCATGGACCAGCAGGAGCGATTTTAGTAAAAAAAGAATTGGGTATACAAGATGAAGAAATACTAAACGCCATCCGTCACCATACGGTTGGATTCTCTAAGATGAGCTTGTTGGAACAGATTATTTATGTTGCTGACTATATTGAACCAGGACGTGATTTTCCTGGAGTAGACGAAGCTAGACAATTAGCGAAAACTGACTTAGCTCAAGCCGTAGCATTTGAGGCAGAACACACCTTGTATTATTTAATTTCAGAAAAACGAAAAATTTATCCAAAGGCTATTGAGACGTATAATGCGTGGGTAGCGAAAAATTAGGAGGAACAACATGACAGCAACAAGCGATAAAATATTAGAATTAGTAGTAAAAGCAGCAGATGATAAACGAGCAGAAGATATTATGGCTATGGATGTTAGAGAAGTTTCAATTTTAGCAGATTATTTCGTCGTGATGCATGGGAACAGTGAAAAACAAGTTCAAGCCATTGCAGATGAAATTATTAGCCAATCACATAAACAAGGTTATGAAGTAAAACGCGTTGAAGGTAAAGATTCAGCAAAATGGGTATTAATTGATTTAGGCGATGTTGTCGTTCATGTATTCCATTATTCAGAGCGTGCGTTTTATAATCTTGAAAAATTGTGGAGTGATGCACCATTGGTTGATATCACAGAAATGGTTTAAGACAAATGAGCTATCAAACTTTTGCTCAAGTCTATGATGCAATTATGGATGACTCACTTTATGAACGTTGGGGTCGTTTTGTTAACCAAAACCTTCAAAACAATGGTCAAAAACTTTTAGAACTAGCCTGTGGTACTGGAGCTTTAGCCGTGACCTTAAAAAAACTCGGCTATGATGTAACAGGGTTAGACCTATCTCCAAATATGCTTAGTCTTGCAAATGAACGAGCTATTTTTGCTGGAGTTCAACTGCCTTTAATTGAAGGAGACATGTTAGATTTATCTGATGTAGGTGAGTTTGAAGCTGTTACTTGTTTTTCAGATTCTATTTGTTATATGCCAGATGAAGAAGCAGTATCAACTGTTTTTAAAGAGGTATCTAACATTCTAACCCCGACAGGGATATTTCTTTTTGATGTTCATTCTACGTATCAAGTCGACGAAATTTTCCCAGGTTATATGTACAATGATCAGTCAGAAGAAATCAGTTTTCTATGGCAAAGTTATCCAGGTGAAAACAAACATTCTATTGAGCACGATTTAACCTTCTTTGTATATAATGAAGATATAGACTCGTATGAACGTTTCGATGAGACACATAAAGAGCGGACATACCCATTGGAGACCTATTATGATATGCTTGAAAAAGCGGGCTTTAGTTCCATTAAAGTTTATGCTGATTTTGGTAGTTCTGAGGTAGAAAAAGAATCCATACGTTGGTTTTTTGCATGCACGAAATAGTACAACATCATTATCAGAATTAATTAAGTATAGTAGATTCAATACAATAAAAAAACAGAAGAATCGAAACTGATTTTTCTGTTTTTTTAATCGATTAAGGAAATACAATGAAAAATGGAGGGTTTAAATTATGCTGGAAAAAGCCCAACAATTATTGCACGAAATTTATGGATTTGACGAATTTAGATCTGGGCAAACTGAAGTAATTGAAAATATTTTAAATGGAAATGATTCATTAGCTATTATGCCCACAGGTGGTGGAAAATCAATTTGTTATCAAATTCCTGCACTTATTTTTGATGGTATAACAATCGTGGTTTCACCTTTAATCTCATTGATGAAAGATCAAGTGGATGCCTTGACAGAATTAGGAGTCCCAGCAACGTTTATAAATAGTACACTAACTTCAAAAGAGATGAATGAACGCTTAAGAAAAGCTAGTGATGGGGAATACAAATTAATTTATGTAGCTCCAGAACGCTTTCAAACAGAAGAAATTTTTTATTTGATGCAGTCTATCACAGTTTCATTAATCGCAATCGATGAAGCACACTGTATTTCTCAATGGGGTCATGACTTTAGACCAAGTTATTTATCTTTGTGTGAGGCGATACAACACTTTTCTTATCAACCAACTATTTTGGCTTTAACCGCAACTGCGACACCTCTTGTGTCTAATGATATCCTTCACTTGTTAAACATAAATAAGAATAATCTTGTTAACACTGGATTTGTTCGTAATAATTTAGCTTTTCAAGTTGTCAAGGGACAAGAACGTAACCGTTATTTATTAGATTATTTAAAAATAAATGAGGGCCAATCTGGCATTGTATACGCTAGTACCCGTAAAGAGGTCGAACGAATTTTTGACTTACTGCAATCAAAGAAAATACCAGTCGGGAAATACCATGGCGGTATGAAAGAAAGTGAACGAAACGAATGGCAAGAAAAATTTCTTTATGATGAAGTAACGGTAATGGTTGCAACAAATGCTTTTGGAATGGGCATAGATAAGAGTAATGTCCGTTTTGTTATTCATTATCAAATACCAAAAAATATTGAGGCATATTATCAAGAAGCTGGTCGCGCGGGTAGGGATGGATTACCGAGTGACGCCATTTTATTGTTTTCACCACAAGATATACAGATTCAATATTATTTTGTTGAACAATCAGATATGGACGAAGAGCATAAAAAATTAGAGTACACAAAGGTAAGAGAAATGGCACAATATGGTTCAACACAAATGTGTTTACAGTGCTATATCGTTCATTATTTTGGCGATGAATGTAGTGAATGTGGTCATTGTAGCAATTGTTTAGATGAACGAGAAGCTATTGATATTACCAAAGATACTCAAAAGGTTTTATCTTGTGTTAAACGGATGGGCGAAACGTTTGGCAAATCAATGGTCATGAAAGTTTTAACCGGTTCAAAAGACCAAAAAATAAAGCAATGGAAATTTGAAGAACTATCAACTTATGGTTTAATGAATGGGATGCCCCAAAAAGAAGTTACGCAGCTCATTGACTATTTAACAGCAGAAAAGTATTTAATTCCAACTGACGGACAGTATCCTTTATTGAAAATCACTGAAAAAGGTGCATTAGTTTTAAAAGGAAAAAGTCATGTAACTCGTAAACAAGCTCAAAAAGCTCATAAAGTAGCCATTGATGATAGTTTATTCGACCGTCTACGAGAAATTCGAAAAGGGTTAGCAACTATTCAGAAAGTTCCGCCGTATGTTATATTTTCAGATGAAACGTTGAGACAAATGTGTCAACTGATGCCTCAAACTGAGAGTGAGTTATTGTTGGTCAAAGGTGTAGGAGAAAATAAATTAGAAAAATATGGTTCAGTCTTTCTTGAAGCATTGCAAGATATAAAAGTTCCCAACTGAAGTGAGGATGAGAAATGAAAAGTTGTGGTGTTATTGTAGAATATAATCCCTTTCATAATGGTCATCTTTATCATATTCAACAAGCCAAACAGAATACAAATGCAGATGTGATTATTGTCATAATGAGTGGGAATTTTTTGCAACGTGGTGAACCCGCCATTGTAGATAAATGGACACGTGCTGAAATGGCTTTGTCTCAAGGAGCCGATTTAGTGGTTGAGTTGCCTGTATCTTTCTGTGTCCAGCCAGCTGATTATTTCGCCAAAGGGGGGGTAGCTTTGCTTCAAGCTCTACAGTGTGGTAATTTATGTTTTGGAGCCGAAACTGGTAAAGCTAGTGACTACAACCAAATGACGGATATGCTTAACCAAAAAGAAACAATTATTGAGGAACGATTTAATGAATTGAAAAATGATGGGACTAGTTATGCATATCAAATGAATCGAATAATGAAAGAACTTATTCCAGAAACACCACTTAGTCTAGCTTCACCCAATACGATCTTAGGCTTAGCTTATGCGAAAGAAAATGCTAAATATTCTGCTCCGATGAAATTGTATCCTATTAAGCGGAAAAAAACCGACTATCATGATCAAGAAATAGTAGCTTCTCAAAGCATAGCTAGTGCTACAGCCATCCGTAACGAATTAACGGATAACTTTAATAAAAGAGATTCTTTCACATCTTTGCAAAAAGTTTTACCGAAATCCAGTTTTGATTTGCTATGTGCGACTGAATGGATGACTTGGGAAAATTATTGGCCATATCTTAAGTATCGATTGATTAATCAATCGTTCGATGAATTACGTTTAATTTATCAAATGAAAGAAGGACTTGAATATCGCTTAAAAGAAAAAGTGAAAGAAGCTGAAAACTTCAAAGATTTTATTTCATTAGTAAAAAATAAACGTTATACTTGGGTTAGATTGCAGCGTTTGTGTGTGTATATTTTGTTGAATATTAAAGAAACTGAAATAAATCCGGAAGTAGATTTGCCGAGAGCTATCCATATATTAGGCTTTAACAAAACTGGTCAGGCGTATTTAAACCAAGTCAAAAAAACAGTGGATTTACCTATACTCAATAATATTAATCAAAAGAATGCCTCCGTATGGGAGTTAGATATTAAAGCTGGTGAGATTTATAATTTAGGTTATGCGAATAAGATGCAACAACAAGATTATCGAAGATACCCAATAATAGTAAATGAATTTTAATATTATTATGAAAAGACACATGAAAACAAGCATTGTATGCTTTTTAGTGTAAGGTAAAATACGTTGACAAAGGTATGTTAGACTAGTATAATTATCTTTGTTGCTTTAGGAGTGATGAAAAATGAAATGGTCATTAAACGAATTGCAAAAATACCGCTTTGAACCGCTTGTTTTTTCTGAAACAGTTGATTTGAAAAAGTCGCTAATTAGAAGAGATAAAGAAATATTAGATGTTTCTCCTATTCTTTTGGAAGGGAATCTAATCGTTCAAGAAAACGAGATCTTGCTTCATATGGTTGTTTCATTAAATGTGACACTGCCTTCCGCAAGATCATTAGAACCAGTATTGATACCTCTATCTTTAGAGGTAGACGAGATTTATATTCCAGAAAATGTAACGAGTCGCGAAATTGATGAAGAAGAAGGAACAGTTATTCAACTAGAGAATGATTGGATTGACTTATCAGAAGCAATTGAAGATGCGATTTTGTTAAATATTCCAATTCAGGTATTCACTGAAGAAGAAGTTGAGGAAAATAAAATGCCAAGTGGAAACGATTGGGTTGTTATGTCTGAAGATGATTTTATATCAGAAAGAGCAGAACAAAAAGCTAACACAGTGGATCCTCGTTTTGCCGGTTTAAAAGATTTATTTAAAGATAAATCTGATGATAAGAAGTGAGGAAAGAGCTTAAATCTTCTCTTTTCGAACGAACAAATCAAGAACAGAAGAATTTTTAAGGAGGTGTAGAGAATGGCAGTACCAAAAAGAAGAACATCAAAATCTAAGAAAAACAGACGCCGTACGCATTTTAAATTAGAAGTGCCTGGCATGAATGCATGTCCTAACTGTAGTGAATTGAAAAAAAGTCACCACGTTTGTGCAGCATGTGGCCATTACGATGGGAAAGAAGTAGTAAGTAAAGAAGCATAATACTAACAATAAGTTGAGATAATGCTAAAAACACCCTTGAGACCATGGCTCAAGGGTGTTTTTATTTTTAAAAAATATAAAAATGTATACTCAAGAAATGATTAATGGCTAACAATTGTTTTAAATGTGTACAAAAATACTAATTTAAGGTAAATTGGATAAGAATTCAAATGAGTAGAAAGTATACATGATAATTTATTAAATAACTTTATCTTTTTGAAAAATGAAAGGAGAATTTACTTGAGCGGATCACTATTTAATCCAATAGATATAACACTTTATTTGATGCCCATCTTTTTGCTTTATTTCTTTAGTAAAGGTGTTAACCGCCATTTTAAAAATCAACAATTAAAAATTAAACTTGCTGACTTATTGGTTCCTTATTTGATGATAGGTATCCAGATATTGAGCATTCAAACTTTTGAGGTCTCAATTTTTCCATACTTTTTAATTCTTATTTTTAGTTTAGGAATAATTATAGCCGTACTCATAGCTTATAAAAAAGGAGAAATCATTTACAGTCGTTTTTTTAAAACGTATTGGCGTTTCGTGTTCATGTTTTCTTTTTTAACTTATTACTTGCTAGTAGGAGCAAATATTTTAAATAAAATAGTTAGTTTTTAAGCAGTAGAATGGAGTTTTAAACCATTTTACTGCTTTTTTATGCTTTGTTTGGGATAACTCACCACTTCAAAATTAACCTATTATTCTATTATACTAAGACAAACAACTGACAAATATTTCAATACTTATTTTTTTTTGAAATGTATCGTTTTATTGTGGTGGAAAGTGGGGCAATGTGGTAGACTACAATTATCTAGTGATGGTGGGGTGAGTATAGATATGTTAATGGGGGAATATAAGCACAATATTGATGCTAAAGGCCGTTTAATTATGCCTGCTAAGTTTCGTAATGACTTAGGTACTACTTTCATTTTAACCAGAGGATTAGATGGGTGTTTATTTGGTTACCCCAAAAACGAATGGTCTATACTTGAAGAAAAACTAAAACAACTCCCATTAGCTAAAAAAGAAGCACGCGCTTTTACAAGATTCTTTTATTCAGCAGCAACAGAATGTGAACTAGATAAACAAGGAAGAATCAATATACCTCAAACATTAAGAGATCATGCGGATTTAGAAAAAACATGTCATGTTATTGGGGTATCTGATCGGATCGAAATTTGGAGCGAGACAAAATGGAATGATTTTTCAGCTGAAGCAGAAGAATCATTTGATGAAATTTCTGAAAATATGATCGATTTTGGTTTTTAAAACTTTAAGAATGAACTATAAAATGAGTATAAAAGCTAGGTGGGAAAAAATGACAGAATTTAATCACGAAACAGTCTTACTCCATGAAACAGTAGATAATCTGTCTATCGTTCCAGATGGAATCTATGTTGATTGTACACTCGGAGGAGCTGGCCACAGCGAATATTTACTTTCTCAACTAAACGAAAATGGTCATTTATACGCTTTTGATCAAGATGCAAGAGCGATTGAAAATGCTGAAATACGATTAGCTGATTATTTAAAAAGAGGCATGGTCACATTTATCAAATCTAATTTCCGTTTTATAAAAGAAGAATTAAACGCTCTGGGAGTACTTGAAGTAGACGGAATATTTTATGATCTAGGTGTTTCATCACCACAATTAGATGAAGCTCAAAGAGGATTTAGCTATCATCAAGATGCTCCTTTAGATATGAGAATGGATACGGATGCACTCTTAACAGCAAAAGAAGTAGTGAATTCCTGGACTTATCAAGATTTAATAAGAATTTTTTATCGTTATGGTGAAGAGAAATTCTCGAAAAATATTGCACGCAAAATAGAAGCAGCACGTGAAGAAAAAACAATCGAAACTACTGGAGAATTAGTAGAAATTATTAAAAGTGGTATTCCAGCACCAGCTAGAAGAAAAGGTGGTCATCCTGCTAAACGAGTCTTTCAAGCGATAAGAATAGCTGTGAATGATGAATTATCATCAGTAGAAGATTCTCTTGAAGAAGCGATTAGTTTATTAAAAGTAGGAGGCAGGATTAGCGCAATTACATTCCATTCCTTAGAAGATAGAATTGTAAAATCAATGTTTAAAGAATACGCAAAAGGTCCAGATTTACCTAGAGGATTACCAGTTATGCCTGAAGAGTATATCGCTGAATTAAAATTAATTACTCGTAAGCCAATTTTGCCAAGTGAAAGTGAACTAGAGGTAAATAATAGAGCTAGAAGTGCAAAGTTAAGAGTAGCAGAGAAACAAAGAAAATAGGAATTTTAAATTAGAGGTTAGAAAGGAAGTTATTTAAATGTCGGTAAATAGTAACCTAGCTAGAAAAGTTGAAATGGAAATACCTCTACAGTCACCAAGTACGCTAACTGAACAAACAACTAGAATTGTACATAAAACGATTCCTAAAAAATCGAGTGCAACTCGAATAGAAAAAATGCTGATTGGTATAATTATGGCTGTAGCCTTTGCGCTGATAGCGGTTAGTATTTCTTTAGAGATTAACATAGCAAGTACAAATCGTGCCTTACAAGACACTAAAACATCAATTGTAAATACTACAGTAGTGAACGATAACTTGAAACAAGAAGTACAAGAGTTGTCTAGATATGATCGGATATATAAAATCGCAAATAATCAAGGTCTAAAAATGAATGAAGTGAATGTAAGGAATGTTATTAAATGAAAAATAGAAATCCTTTGAAAAACAGAAAAAAAATGACAATCCTGCTTTTTTTTGTTACCCTACTGACATTTATGGTATTTGTAGGACGGTTTACTTATATTATGGTTAAAGGAGAAATTAACGGAGAAAATTTATTTCAAAACGTTAATGACCTCTATACAAGAAGTAGCGTACTCGAAGCAAACAGGGGGGCCATCTATGATATAGGCGGCAATCCTATTGCCATGGACGCTACTTCTTATTCGTTAATCGCAGTTTTAACTGATAAATGGTCAAATACACCTGAAAAACCTCAACATGTAGTGAACAAACAAAAAACTGCTAAAGCTTTAGCAAAACATATCGCTATGAGTGAGGCTGATATTCTAAAAAAACTAAATCAAAAAGATTTAAGTCAAGTAGAGTTTGGTTCTGCTGGTAAAAAATTAACATACGATACAAAGTCTTCTATTGAAAAAGAAAAATTACCAGGAATTATATTTAATGAAACGCCAACTAGGTTGTATCCCAATGGTACATTTGCTTCACACATAGTTGGTTACGCTGAATTACCGACAAATAAAGACGGCGAAATAAATACAACCTCATCAAATACAGATTTAACTGGATTGATGGGTATAGAACAAGCGTATAATGATGTTTTGACTGGTGAAAACGGCTCTATAGAGTACCAGAAAGATAGCTTTGGTTATGTTCTACCTAATTCTTCTGTAAAATCTACAGAACCAGTGGATGGCAAAGATGTCTATTTAACATTAGATAAAAGAATGCAAGTTTATTTAGAAAGTGTTATGGCTGAAGTTAATGATAAATATGAACCAGTTGGCATGACCGCAACCCTGATGAATCCGGAAACAGGTGCAATCATAGCTGCTTCTCAAAGGCCATCATTTAATGGGACTACTAAAGAAGGAATTGGAGATTTATGGCAAAACTTATTAGTCGAAAATACTTTTGAACCTGGCTCAACAATGAAAGTATTAACATTAGCAGCTGCTATTAATGAAGGGGTATTTAACCCCAATGAAACCTATATGTCAGGTTCTAAAAAAATCGAAGGTGGCATAGTAAATGATCACAATGTAAATGGTTGGGGTCAAATTAGCTATTTAGAAGGATTAGAACGATCAAGTAATGTTGCTTTTGTAAACTTAATGGAAAAAATGGGAACAGAAACTTGGAAAAAATACTTGGATGAATTTGGTATAGGGAAATCAACATCTACCGGACTACCGAATGAACAAAAAGGATCCAATCCATACATGTGGCCACTTGAAAAAGCTAATACTTCATTTGGACAAGGAGTAACAGTAACAGTTGTGCAAATGATGCAAGCTTATTCAGCTATTGCAAACGAAGGTAAAATGATGAAACCACAGTTCATAAGCAAAATTGTTGACCCTTTGACGGGAAAAGAAACCGTTATTGATCCTGAGGTAGTTGATGAACCTATTTCTAAAGAAGCAGCAAATCAAGCTTTGAATTATTTGAAAGAAGTTGTGTATAGTGAAAATGGTACTGGACAAGGGTACAAAATAGAAGGCTATGAAATTGCAGCTAAAACAGGTACGGCTCAAATTGTAAATCCTGATACAAAGATGTATTATAGCGGAGGCAACAATTATGTTTATTCGGTTGTCGGGATGGCACCAGCCGATGATCCTAAAATCGTTTTATACGTGACTGTGCAACAACCAACGATTAATGATCCTTCCTTAATTGGAAGTGATGTAGTAAAAGCAATCTTTAATCCTGTGATGAAACGTGCTCTCGAATACCAACATTTAACGGATGAATCTCAATCTCAAGATGTTAACCAAGTAGAAATGCCAAAAGTAACGGGTCTTTCTAAAATAGATGCATTAGAAAAATTAGATGAAACGAAGTTAGATGTGACCGTAATTGGAAATGGTGATACAATAGTACAGCAATTGCCATTGTCTCAAAAAAGAATTATCAAAAATCAACGGATTATTTTAATGACAAATGGAGCTATGACGATGCCTGATATGAGTGGTTGGTCAAAGAATGATGTTCTAAAAGTATCTGAAATTACTGGAATAAAATTTACATTTAAAGGAGAAGGCTATGTAGTCGAACAGAGTCTCATGCCTCAAGCTAATATGCAAAATGAAGAAGAAATCATTATCACATTAGCCTCTCCTCAAGAATAGAAAAGGTGGAAATTATGAAAGCTATTGAATTAATCGCACCACTGGTTGTTAAAGGTACATCTATTAGTATTCCTCAAGAACTCTTTATTTCTAAAATAACTCAAGATACCCGCGAAATCGAAACAGATTCTTTATTTATTTGTATCGTGGGAGCTGCACAAGATGGACATAAATTGGCTAAAGAAGCTGTTGATAAAGGAGCCACACTGATTGTAGCTAGTGAGAAAATAACTGTATCTGTACCCGTCGTTTATGTCGCAGATACAACAAAAGCTATGGCTATTTTAGCAGATCATTTCTACCAACATCCAAGTCAACAATTACGCGTAATTGGAGTAACAGGTACAAACGGAAAAACAACGGTCACTCATTTGTTGGACCAAATCTTTAGAAATCATGGAGAAATAACAGGAGTTATCGGGACGATGTATCGTCGTATTGGTGATAGTATATATACAACTAAAAATACAACTCCAGATAGCATCACTATACAGAAAACCTTAAACGAAATGAACCATGCAGGAGTAACTACTTGTTCTATGGAAGTATCTTCTCATGCCTTAGTACAAGGAAGAGTCTGGGGAACGGATTTTGATATTGCGGTATTTACAAACTTGAGTCAAGATCATTTAGAATACCATCATACAATGGAAGAGTATGCACATGCGAAAGAATTACTCTTTTCTCAATTAGGAAATAGCTACCAAAGTGCACAACCTAAATATGCTATTTTAAATGTTGATGATTCAGTTGGTAGAAGTTACCAGAACAAAACAGCTGCACAAATTTATTCATATGGTATTGAAACACCAGCAGATTTTAGAGCACTGGAGTTAAGAACGACCAATAAAGGCACTAGTTTTACGTTGTTATTCCAAGAGAAAAAATATCCAGTTCATATGCAGATGATTGGTAAGTTTAATGTAGCTAATGCTTTAGCAGCCATTTCAGCTGCTTATGCTTCAGGACTAGAATTAGCCAGTATCATTGATTCAATGGAAAAAATCACAGGAGTAAGAGGTAGATTTGAAGTTGTACAAGGCAAACAAGACTTTACAGCTATTGTTGACTATGCTCATACGCCTGATGGATTATTAAATGTGCTGGATGCAGTAAATGAGATTAAAACAGGAGAAGTTTATTGTGTAGTAGGATGCGGTGGAGACCGAGATCGAACGAAACGACCTATTATGGCAGAAGTAGCCTATTCACATGCAGACCATGTTATATTTACGTCTGATAACCCAAGAACGGAAGATCCTCAAGAAATTCTTAATGAAGTAGTTGCAAATTTAGAAGTTGGAACCTATCAAATGATTCTAGACCGCAAAGAAGCTATTGAAGTGGCTGTTAGCCAAGCAACAACAAATGATATTATCTTAATCGCTGGAAAAGGACACGAGGATTACCAAATTATTGGAACAAAAAAATATCACTTTGATGATGTTGAAGAAGTACAAAAGGCTATTAAACTAAAAAACAAAGAAATTTAGGAGCGATTAAGCATGCATTGGACAGAAATGTTAATGCCATGGGTCAGTAGTTTTGCAATGACTATTATGGCAATGCCAATTGTTATTGGCTATTTTAGAACGAAACAGTTAGGACAAACGACAAGAGATGAAGGTCCTAAATGGCATGAGGTTAAAAGTGGAACACCTACAATGGGAGGAGTTGTTTTTTTAATAGCAGCTGTTTTTTCAACTGTTTGGGTTGGTATCTGGCAGAAAAGTTTTACAATCAGTCTAGGTTTATTAATATTTATTACCTTACTGTATGGACTGCTTGGTTTTTTAGATGACTTTATTAAAATTTTCAAAAAAAGAAATTTAGGATTAACTTCTAAACAAAAACTAATTGGTCAGCTAGTTGGAGGACTTTTATTTTTTATTGTTTATCAATTGAATAACCTTTCAACTGATTTAACGATTCCTTTTATAGGTTCAATTCACTTAGGATGGTTCTATGGCCTATTTGTTTTGTTTTGGTTAGTAGGGTTTTCCAATGCAGTTAATTTAACTGATGGATTAGATGGGCTAGTTGCAGGAACTGCAGGAATAGCTTATACGGCTTATGCAGTCATTGCTTGGCAACAGCAACAAACAGATATATTAATTGTTTGTTTGACTGTAATCGGCGGGTTGATTGGCTTTTTCTTTTTCAATAAAAAACCAGCTAAAATATTTATGGGAGATGTTGGTTCATTGGCATTAGGAGGTGGGTTAGCAGCGGTGTCTATTTTATTGAAACAAGAATGGTCATTACTTCTAATCGGTCTAATTTTTGTGATTGAAACGGCTAGTGTTATGATTCAAGTAACTTCATTTAAATTAACAGGAAAAAGAGTGTTTAAAATGAGTCCTATCCATCATCATTTTGAAATGAGTGGATGGAGTGAATGGCGTGTCGTGTTGTCATTTTGGTTTATTAGCCTTGCTACAGCAGCATTGAGTCTATGGTTCATTCTTTAAAACAAGTAAAATAAATTTCTTATATTAAGATGATAGATTAAAAAAACTCTGCTGAAAAGAGGTTTGAAGATGAAAAATATTAAACGATACGAAAATACTAAAGTGTTGGTTTTAGGACTAGCTTTAAGTGGTGTGAATGCAGCTAAACTGCTTCACTCGCTAGGAGCTTTAGTAACAGTGAATGACTATAAAAACTTTGATGAAAATCCTGAAGCACAAGAATTATTAGAATCTGGCATTCGAGTAGTAACAGGAGGACATCCAGTTGAATTACTTGATGAAGACTTTGAATGGGTTGTAAAAAACCCCGGTATTATGTATTCAAATCCGATTGTTGTGCGTGCTATTGAAAAAGGAATACCCGTTATTACAGAAGTCGAACTTGCGTATGAAATTTCTGAAAGTATACTGGTAGGTATTACAGGAACGAATGGGAAAACAACAACAACAACAATGATTGCAGATATTCTAAATAGAAATCGTGGAAAAGGGCATGCTTATGTTGCAGGAAATATTGGAACTCCCGCTAGTTTAGTTGCTCAAAAATCAACAGTAGATGATGAAATCATCATGGAACTCTCTAGTTTTCAGTTAATGGGAATAACAGAATTAAGACCGCATATCGCAATCATTACGAATATTTATTCAGCACATCTTGATTATCATGGTTCAAGAGATGAATATGTTCAAGCAAAAATGAAAATTACTGAAAATCAAACAGAGACTGACTACTTAATTGTTAATTGGGATCAACCTGAATTAAGAGAATTATCAAAAATGAGTAAAGCTCAAATTATTCCTTTCTCTCGATTAGAACGAATAGAATATGGCGTATATTTAAAAAATGATCTTATTTATTATCAAAATGAACCAATTATGAATAAAAATTCTATACTGGTACCAGGGGAACACAATGTAGAAAATGCTATGGCGGCAATTGCAGCAACAAAATTGTTGGGACAGAAAAATAAGGAAATAAAAGAGTGTCTTGAACAATTTGCAGGAGTAAAACACAGAACTCAATTTGTAAGGAAACTTGATGGAAGAAGTTTTTATAATGATTCAAAAGCAACGAATAGCTTAGCTACAGAGAATGCATTAAAAGGCTTTAGTGACCCCATTATTTTACTTGCTGGAGGTTTGGATAGAGGAAATGATTTTGATGAGTTAATTCCAGAACTAAAAAAAGTAAAAGCTTTGATAGTTTTTGGAGAAACAGCCTCAAAATTAGCAAGAACAGGTGAAAAAGCTGGAATTAAACACATTAAATTTGTTCAAAATGTAGAAGCTGCAGTACCTGTGGCATTCGAATTAAGTGAACCAGGAGAAGTTATCTTATTATCGCCAGCTTGTGCGAGTTGGGATCAATACCGTAGTTTTGAAGTGCGTGGGGATGCATTTATTCATTCAATTGAGCAATTAGTTAACGAAAATAAAGAAGAGGAGGAGTAGACCGACTGGTCTGACATAAAAATGAGAATTTTACTATCAGGTGGCGGAACAGGCGGACACATTTATCCTGCTCTGGCTTTAATTAAGAGGCTGAAACAATTAGATCCTTCTACTGAGATTCTGTACATTGGAACAGAGAAGGGGCTAGAAAGCAAAATTGTTAGAAATGCAATGATTCCGTTTAAATCAATTGAAATTCAAGGGTTTAAACGATCGTTTTCAATTAGTAATATAAAAACAATCCAACTATTTTTAACAAGTATTCAAAAATCCAAAAAGTTAATCAAAGATTTTAAGCCTGACGTTGTAATAGGAACAGGCGGTTATGTTTGTGCATCAGTAATTTATGCAGCTTCAAAATTAGGAATTCCAACTATTATCCATGAACAAAATAGTGTAGCGGGTGTAACCAATAAATTTTTAGCTCGTTACGTAACAAAAATAGCTGTTTGTTTTGAAGAAGCTAAATCAGAATTTAGTAAGTATTCAGAAAAGGTTAGCTATACAGGCAATCCAAGAGCGCAAGAAGTTGTTGGTATAAAATCTTCAGACATACTAGAAGAGTATCGTTTAATCGCTAATCAACCAACTGTTTTAATTTTTGGAGGAAGCCGAGGAGCAAGAAGTCTAAACGAAGCTTTTCTTGAAGCCTTACCAGAGTTAAAGAACAAAGAATACCAAGTATTGTTTGCAACTGGAGATATTCATTACGAAGCCATTAAAAAACAAGTCGAACCACAGTTACAGAATAATCATTCTGTTTCAGTTGTTCCATATATCTCTAATATGCCAGAAGTTTTTGCAAATGTTCAACTAGTTGTTTCTAGAAGTGGAGCAACAACACTAGCCGAACTAACAGCTTTAGGTTTACCAAGTGTTTTGATTCCTAGTCCGTATGTCACTAATGACCACCAAACTAGAAATGCTGAAAGTTTAACTAAACGTAGGGCAGCTAAGATGATAGCGGAAAAAGACTTGAATGGAATACGTCTAACAGAAGAAATCGACGAGTTAATGTTGCATGAAGCAGTAAGAAAAGACATGGCAGAATCGGCTAAAAAATTAGGCCTACCTAAAGCGGCAGATCATCTCATTCAAATTATAAAAGAGATTACTCATTAAAAAGCAATAAGAGGAGGACAGCGTATGACAAAAAAACAAGAATCAACTAAAAAGAAGAAGAAATTGTCTGCGCAATTGTCTTCTTTGAAAAGTAAGGTACATGAAAAAAAAGGCGAACAAAAAAAAAGAGAGGAGTCATTAGAAGATAAATTACCCAAATTAAAAGAAAAACGTCGCAAAAAAATGCAACAACGATTAACTTTATTACTTTTGTTATTTTCATTTGCAATTTTAGTAGTTGTGTATTTTATTTCACCGTTAAGTAAAATTGAAAAAATTAGTGTTAGTGGGACTAGTGAAGTAACCGATCAATCAGTCATCGATGCTAGTCAAATTAAATCTGGAGAATCTCTATGGGAAACATTTTTTTCAAAAAAAGAAAAAAAACAGCTAGTAAAGAAACAGTTATCCCAAGTGAAATCGATGAATTTAAAATTTGATAGTATAAATTCTTATGAACTAGCTATAACAGAGTACAAAACTGTAGCCTATTTAGAGAAAAAGGATACGTACTATAATATTCTCGAAAACGGAAAAATTGTAAATGAAAGTAGAAAAATATCTATTGGAAATCAGCCTATATTTATCAATTTTAAAGAAGGAAAAGTATTAAATAAAATGCTTGAACAATACCATTTACTTAAAGAGAATATTCATAATAGCATATCAGAAATTGAGTATACACCAAGCAAAACAGATCCTTATTTAATAAAAATATACATGAATGATGGAAATCAGGTCATCGCATCGATTACATCGTTTGCTGAGAAAATGGTCTATTATCCAGATATTGTCCAGAAGATTGGAGAAGAAAATGGTATAATAAATATAGAAGTTGGGGTTTATTTCCTACCATTTGAATCAGTTCCACCAGAAACAAATGAAGAGAACAAAGATAAAGAAGAATAATTAATAAATAAAGACGATAATAATGCAAGAATGCTATTAAAATCTTCGTAAATCGAGGGTTGTTATGGTAAAATCAAATATAAGTATTGCAAACTAAAAATCAAAACTGAAAATGAAGTATAAGGAGGTTTCAATGAATGAAAAACGCTGGAATGTATGTAAGTCTAGATATTGGAACCACTTCAATAAAAGTTGTTGTTGCTGAGTTTATTAACGGTGAAATGAATATTATTGGAGTAGGAAATGAAAAATCAGAAGGTTTAAGTCGAGGAATTATTGTTGATATTGATAAAACAGTTGATTCAATTAATAAAGCTATTAAGCAAGCTGAACAAAAAGCAAACGTTGACATTAATAAGGTGATTGTTGGTATTCCAGCAAATAATATTGAAATTGAGCCGTGTCACGGTATGATTGCTGTGTCAGGCGAAAACAAAGAAATAACAAAAAACGATGTGCAGAATGTATTGTCTGCTGCCATGGTCAAATCAGTTCCTCCTGAAAAAGAAATTTTAGCTATTTTGCCAGAAGAATTCATTGTGGATGGTTTTGATGGAATTAAAGATCCTCGCGGAATGATTGGTGTTAGATTAGAAATGCATGCCACTATGATTACTGGTCCAAAAACGATTATTCATAATACAAAAAAATGTGTTGAAAAAGCTGGGCTTCAAATTGAAGATATTGTTTTACAACCATTAGCTTCAAGCAGTATAGCGATGTCAAAAGGAGAACGCGATTTTGGTACTATTTTGATTGATATGGGTGGCGGACAAACGACAGCATCAGTTATGCACGATAATCAATTGAAATTTGTATTTGTTAATCAAGAAGGTGGAGAATACGTAACAAAAGATATTTCTGTTGTTCTAAACACCTCTATTGAAAATGCTGAGCGAATTAAACGAGACTATGGTTATGCACTTCCTGAAGAATCATCAGCTGATGAAGTATTTCCAGTTGATGTTATCGGACAAAGCAAACCAATGAATGTGGACGAACAATATCTAGCAGAAATTATCGAAGCACGTTTGGTACAAATCTTTGAAAAAATAAAAGATGAATTAGATTTCGTAGAAGCGCGTGATTTGCCAGGTGGAATTATATTAACTGGTGGAGCAGCAGCACTTCCTGGAATTATTGACTTAGCAGAAGATATTTTTGAAATCAATGTTAAATTATATGTTCCTGATCAAATGGGAATGCGTTACCCAACATTTACGACTAGTATTGGTTTGGTAAACTATGAATCACAATTAGACGATATTCATCAAATTATAAAAGGCTACACCTTAAATCGAGATACGTTTATCGAAAACGATAGCTCAGTAAGACAAAACCAATCTCAAACATTAGATTATGAAGAACAAGAACAAGACTATAATGAGAAACCGAAGAAACAAGAAAAACGTAAAGAAGATTCTTTAGTTTTTAAAGCTAAAAATTTTTTCACGAATTTTTTTGATTAAATACACTAAACTGTGTGAGTAGGAGGAAATAAGATGGATTTAGAATTTGATACAAACCCGGTAAATGGAGCAATTATAAAAGTTATTGGTGTTGGTGGGGCAGGAAATAACGCCGTTAATCGCATGATAGATGAAGGTGTTAAAGGCGTAGAATTTATCGTAGCTAATACAGATGTTCAAGCATTAGCTGGATCAAACGCAGAAGTGAAAATCCAATTGGGGCCTAAACTTACTCGAGGACTTGGAGCGGGTGCTAACCCTGAAATCGGTCGTAAAGCGGCTGAAGAGAGTGAAGAGCAAATTGCTGAAGCTCTAAAAGGCGCTGACATGATTTTTGTAACTGCAGGAATGGGTGGAGGAACAGGCACTGGAGCGGCAGCTATTGTGGCTCGTATTGCAAAAGAACAAGGCGCATTGACAGTAGGAGTTATTACTCGTCCGTTTACATTCGAAGGACCTAAACGTGGACGTTTTGCTGCTGAAGGTGTTGCTCAAATGAAAGAACACGTAGACACATTAGTAATCATATCTAATAACCGTTTATTGGAAATTGTCGATAAAAAGACACCAATGTTAGAAGCATTTCACGAAGCAGATAATGTACTACGTCAAGGGGTACAAGGAATTTCTGATTTAATCACTGCGCCAGGATATGTCAACTTAGATTTTGCAGACGTTAAAACTGTAATGGAAAATCAAGGATCAGCTTTAATGGGTATTGGTATGGCTAGTGGAGAGAACAGAACAGCTGAAGCTACGAAGAAAGCAATATCTTCTCCATTACTTGAAGTTTCTATCGACGGAGCTGAGTCTGTCTTGTTAAACATAACTGGTGGTTCAGATTTAACATTATTTGAAGCCCAAGATGCTTCAGATATCGTTTCTTCAGCTTCTACAACAGAAGTAAACATTATCTTCGGAACATCTATCAATGAAAATTTAGGTGACGAAGTTATAGTGACCGTTATTGCTACGGGAATTGATACAACTAAAAAAACAGATGCACGTTCTAAGTCTTCAGGAAGAAATCGTAATATGGATTCAAATGATTCACCAAAACGTGGCGAAGGATCACAGTCAAGAGTTTCAAAAGATCCATTTGGTGATTGGGATATTCGAAAAGAACCCAATATTCGTGATCAAAACTTTTCTAATGCACAATCAGAGATAGATTCTGAAAAAGAGAAGTCTGAATATGATCTTTTCAAACGTGATGAAAAACAAGATCGTGGACATAAGTCTGAAGAAGAAAATTTAGATACGCCACCGTTCTTTAGAAGACGTCGTAAATAAGTAAGATGACTAATATAAAAGAGAATGTTTTTCATTTTGAAGAAAAGTTCAATGATACTTTAAAAAAAGTAGGAAAGAACGAATCGTCTGTTCAAGTTGTTGTAGTGACTAAAAATAAATCCATTGAATTAACAAAAGAAATTATTCAGGAAGGTTATCATCATTTAGCAGAGAATCGACCTGAAGGTTTAATTGAAAAACAAAATGAGTTGAGTAACCAAAAGATAACTTGGCATTTTATAGGGAATTTACAAACAAGGAAAGTAAAAGAGGTTATTAACCGCATTGATTTTTTACATTCTCTGGACCGTTTGTCACTCGCAAAAGAACTTGAAAAGCGAGCAGAAAAGGTTGTAACTTGTTTCGTACAAGTAAATGTTAGTGGAGAGTCATCTAAAAGCGGAGTACATCCTGATGAATTAGAAGAATTTATTTTGCAATTGGCTAATTATCCAAAAATTAAAGTAATTGGTTTAATGACGATGGCTCCATTAACGGCAGATAAAACTCTTATACGTGCTGTTTTTTCAAAATTAAAAGTTTTTCAAGAACAGATAGCACAAAAAGCATTACCTTATGCTCCATGTACAGAGCTCAGTATGGGAATGAGTGAAGATTACCAAATCGCTATTGAAGAAGGGGCGACTTATATTCGAGTAGGCTCTTTACTTTTTCAAGAGTAAAAAAACATTGGTAAAGTCATTTATTCATTAAGGGGGATTAAAATGGGAATGAAAAATAAGTTTAGTCGTTTTTTTGAACTAGATGAAGAAGATGAGTTTGATCAAATGCATCATCAAGAATTCACCTCTTATTCTAGAGATGGAGAAACGAAGCAGATTGATAAAAAAACTGTTCCTATCATCAATACAAAGCGAGAAAAAGGAAACAGTAAAGTTGTGTCTTTTAATCAACAGTCCTCTGCGAAACAAGCTAAAATTAATATTCTTGAACCACGCGTATACTCTGAAGTACAAGGGATAGCAGATATTTTGTTAAAAGAAGAGTCAGTTGTATTGAACTTTATTCGAATGGATGAAGAACAAGCAAAAAGGATTGTAGATTTTTTAACAGGAACTGTTTATGCTTTAGGTGGCGATATTCAACGTATTGGCAATGAAATTTTTTTATGTACTCCTGAGAATGTGAGTATTGATGGTACATTAACCGATATTGTGCGCGAAAAAGATTTATATTAGAAAAGAGGAATACTTCAATAATTATGAATATATTGTATTTTATTTATCTTATTTTGTCGAAATTGATTCAAGTTTATTCAACCCTTATTATTATTTACATTTTAATGTCTTGGTTTCCTGGAGCTTATCAATCAAAAATCGGTAAAATCATAGTACGTCTTTGTGAACCGTATTTAGGCTTTTTCAGACGCTTTATCCCGCCAATAGGGATGATTAGTTTTTCTGGAATAGTAGCGATTGTAGTATTAAACTTAGCGCAAAGAGGCTTGTTCTCGCTTTATCAAATAATCGCAAGATTAATTATAGGATTCTGACACCAGGAGGTGTTTTGATGATAGAAAACATTTATCAACATTTTAGAAAAGAAGAACGTCCTTTTATCGATCAAGTTACCGATTGGATTAGAGAATGCGAAGATTTATACACGCCTTATTTAACAAATTTCTTAGATCCAAGACAAGCCTATATAGTTGAAACAATTGTTGGGAAAAGAAGCGGGATTAAAATCTATTCTTTCGGTGGCTATCAAGCGGCTGAAAGAAATAGAATTTATATATGTCCAGAATACTTTGTACCAACACAAGACAATTTTGAAGTTTGTCTTTTTGAAATTCGTTATCCAATCAAATTTACTAAGTTATCTCATGGGAAGATTCTTGGAACATTGCTTTCAACAGGATTAAAGAGATCTTATTTTGGAGATATTATTTCTGATGGAGAAAGATGGCAATTCTTTATTGATGAGAGTATGAAACCATTCGTTCAAAACCAAATTGAAAAGATAGGAAATGTTTCAATAAGATTAGAAGAAAAAACGTATTTAGATATCTTGAGACCAATAGACAATTGGACAATAGTACAAGAGACTGTTTCTTCTATGCGTTTAGATACCATCATAGCGAGTTTGTTTAATATATCTAGGCAACGTTCAAAACAAATGATTGAGACTGGAAAAATTAAATTAAATTGGTCAGAAATAACTCAACCAGATTTTGAATTAGGAATTTTGGATATTGTTTCTATACGTGGATTTGGCAGATTACAAGTTCAAGAAATAGAAGGAAAAACAAAAAAAGATAAATGGCGTATAAAGTTTGGAGTCTTGCATAAATAAGTTAATTTAGGTATTCTAGTATTGAATCATTTAATATCGAATCAAAGATGAAAAAATCAGATGATGGAGGTGTCTTATATGGTGTTAACTCCTTTAGATATACATAATAAAGAGTTCCCTGTCAAGATGCGTGGATATGACCAAGATGAAGTAAATGATTATTTAGATCAAATTATTAAAGATTATGAAATGGTCTTAAAAGAAAATCGCGAATTAGAAAAAAATCTGAAATTTTCAGAAGAGAAAGTATCACATTTTAATAATTTACAAGATGCATTAAATAAATCTATTATTGTTGCTCAAGATGCAGCAGATCGTTTGAAAGAAAATGCAGTAAAAGAAGCAGAATTGATTGGTTTAGAAGCAGGAAAAAATGCAGATCGTTTACTTGATGAAGCAGTTGCCAAAGCTAAGAGAATAACAACCGAAACAGAAGAATTAAGAAAACAAAGTAGAATCTTTAAACAACGGTTACAATTGATGATTGAATCTCAATTAGAAATGGTGAAAAATGAAGAGTGGGAAGATATTTTGAAACCTTCGCAAGATGAATCATTAGAAATACCAACTTTAAAAGAGTTGCTTTCAGAAATGGAACAAAAAGATACTTACGAAGAGACAACAGTAATAACGGATGAAGAAGAATCAGAAAACAAAGAAAATCAAAATACTGAAGGCACAACGCCCGCAATAGAATTACCATAAAATTTAAACCTATGATTGGAACAGAAAATAATATAATACTTTTTAGCGAGTTAGAATATGGTGAAAGTCTAACAGTCCCTTTTATTATAAGATCATCCAAGAGTGCTAATTTGAATATAAAAGTAAGATTAGCCGGTTGATAACCGTTACCAATTACTTGAGAGGAATAAGAAAATAATTATTCCTGAACTTGGGTGGTATCACGAAAACACTTCGTCCCTTTTAGGGGACAAGTGTTTTTTTTGCAATCAAATTTGTATTTTTCAATAGGAAGTAGTACGTTATTAAAAATTAGACCGATAAAAATGGAGGAATATGTCATGAAAATGAAAGAAACATTGCAATTAGGAAAAACAGCTTTTCCAATGCGCGGGAATTTACCAGTTCGCGAACTAGAATGGCAAAAAGATTGGGAAGAAAAAGACATCTACGGTCAACGACAAGAGTTAAATAAAGACAAGCCTACTTTTATTTTACATGATGGCCCTCCATATGCTAATGGAAATATTCATATTGGTCACGCTTTAAATAAAATAAGTAAAGATATTATTGTTCGCTACAAATCAATGACAGGCTTTCGTTCCCCTTATGTACCAGGATGGGATACACATGGCTTACCAATTGAGCAAGCTTTAACAAACAAAGGTGTCAAACGCAAAGAAATGTCTGTAGCTGAATTTCGCGAATTATGTGAAGAATATGCTTGGGAACAAATCAATAAACAACGAGATGATTTTAAGCGTCTAGGTGTTGCTGGCGAATGGGATAATCCATATGTTACATTGACACCTGACTATGAAGAAGCACAAATTCGTGTTTTTGGTAAAATGGCTGAAAAAGGATACATCTATAAAGGATTAAAACCCATTTATTGGTCACCCTCAAGTGAATCTGCTTTAGCTGAAGCAGAGATTGAATATAAAGATGTTAAATCAGCGAGTATTTATGTTGCTTTCAAAATTGTTGACGGCAAAGGATTGATTGATGATTCTACATCTTTAATTATTTGGACTACCACTCCTTGGACTATTCCTTCGAATTTGGGTATCGCTGTTCATCCAGACTATGATTATGTAGTCATCCTAGCAGACGGGAAAAAATATGTTTTAGCTAAAGATCTAGTTGATACAGTAACTCAAGAAATCGGTTGGGAAAGTGTAGAAATTATTAGTGAACTTAAAGGGAAAGATATGGAATTGATGACAGCAAAACATCCTATGTATGACCGCACATCATTAGTCATTTTAGGAGATCATGTTACATTAGAAGCAGGTACTGGATTAGTTCATACAGCTCCTGGACATGGGGATGATGATTACATTGTTGGACAAAAATACAAACTGGGTGTTTTATCGCCAGTTGATGATAAAGGATGCTTTACAGATGAAGCTCCTGGTTTAGAAGGCGTATTTTATGATAAAGGAAATAAAATAATTACAGATATTTTGAAAGAAAAAGGAGCATTGTTGAAGCTAGACTTCTTTATGCATAGTTACCCACATGACTGGCGAACAAAAAAACCTGTTATTTTTCGTGCAACACCACAATGGTTTGCTTCTATCGATCTTTTTAGAGAAGAAATACTAGAAGCCATCAAAGAAGTAAACTGGACTCAGCAATGGGGAATGCAACGTCTCTATAATATGGTTCGCGACCGTGGAGATTGGGTAATTTCTCGCCAGCGTGCTTGGGGTGTACCACTACCTATTTTTTATGGTGAAAATAACGAACCAATTATCACACCAGAAACGACCAATCATGTTGCTAAGTTATTCGGAGAGTTTGGTTCAAATGTTTGGTTCGAACGTGAAGCCATTGACTTATTACCAGCAGGCTTTACACATCAATCTAGTCCTAACAACATCTTTACTAAAGAAAAAGATATAATGGATGTCTGGTTTGATTCCGGATCATCTCATGAAGCCGTCTTAAAAGGAAGAGATAATCTATCATTCCCAGCAGATATGTATTTAGAAGGATCTGATCAATACCGTGGTTGGTTTAACTCTAGTATCACAACGAGTATTGCAATAAATGGTGTTTCACCTTACAAAACTGTTTTGTCTCAAGGAATGGTATTAGATGGTGAAGGACGTAAGATGAGTAAATCACTCGGTAATACGATGTCTCCTGACAAAGTAACCAAGCAAATGGGGGCTGATATTATTCGTCTATGGGTTTCTAGTGTTGATTCTCAAGCAGATGTACGCGTAAGCGATGAAATTTTAAAACAAGTTTCTGAAGTATACCGTAAAATTCGTAATACCATGCGTTTCTTGCTAGCTAATACATCTGATTTCCAAGTTTCAGAACATGCTATTGAATTTAAAAATCTACGCTCAGTAGATAAATATATGATGATTCGTTTGAATCAACTTGTTGAGAAAGTGGAAATGAATTATGAAAAATATGAGTTTCCAGCAATATATCAATTAATAAATAATTTCTGTACAGTTGATTTATCTCAATTTTATTTAGATTTTGCTAAAGATGTTGTTTATATTGAATCAGAAAATTCATATGATCGTAGAGCGATGCAAACCGTGTTCTACGAAGTACTTGTTAAATTAACTAAACTATTGACACCTATTTTGCCTCATACAGCAGAAGAAATTTGGAGTTTGTTGGGTGAAGACGAAGAATACGTTCAATTAGCTGAAATGCCAGAGGTTGAAACCTATGAAAATGAAGCAGAATTAATGGACATGTGGAATGCATTTATGAATATTCGTCAAGATGTTCAAAAAGCATTAGAAGAGGCACGTAACGATAAAAAAATTGGTAAGTCATTTGAAGCTAAATTAACTATTTATCCTACTGCACCTACAAGAGATTTATTCGTATCATTAAATAGTAATATTGAACAATTATTAATTGTATCTGATTTAGAAATTGCAGAAGATAAACGTGATGCGCCTGAAACAGCCTTACAGTTTGAATCATTAGCTATCGTAGTGGAACATGCTCCTGGTGAGACTTGTGAGAGGTGTCGTGCGATTAAAGAAGATGTAGGAACAAATACAACAGCCCCAACTCTTTGTGAACGTTGTGCTGGAATTGTTTTAGAAAACTTTCCAGAAGTTTTGGTACCAAAACAATAAAACAAATTAATTTCATTTAAAACAATAATAGAAAAAACTCTTTGTAGATAATTTTAGGAAATTAATTTTTTCTGAATTATCTTGCAAAGAGTTTTTTATTGTTCATTTTCTAAAGATGTTTTTACTTCATGTAAAATGTTTTTAGCCCATGATTCTTTAACAGAGGGTAAGAGGGGAGTAAGGAGTAAACTTTTTCTTCCTTTTAAGCGGATATTTAAGAAAACCTCTAATTCGATGTTACTATTAGATTGCGGTGAAACAATTAATTCACCTAGACCTGTAACGTGTTTGTTTGTTGAAAAGAAAGTAAAGTGAACTTCATTATCTTTTTTTTCTGGTTCAAAATAAAATGTTAATGCTGTCTCACGAGTGATGGGCCCTAAAGATAAGAAGAGATTCATCAAATAACTACAATCCGAAATTTTAGTAAGTTGAATAAATCCTGGTAAAAAAGGCAACCAAAAAGTAGGATCTTTTATTTTTTTATTAGATTCTTTAAATGGAGCATGTATACTAATCGAATGATGTTCTAATGACATAATAAATCTCCTTTTTTTTGTATAATTTGAAAAAAATAAAAACACTTTGAGACTATTTCTCAAAGTGTTTTTATTAAATCATAAAATGAAATTAACCTTTACGTCTTCCCATAATAAGAGAAAAGATGAAGATTAGTGCTACAGCACCAATTAATGCAGGTATAATAGCAAATCCACCAATGACAGGGCCGAAATTACCGAATAATGAAGAACCAAGCCATGAACCGATGAATCCTACAATAATGTTACCAATAATTCCTCCTGGTACATCTTTACCTAAAATCATTCCTGCTACGGCTCCTAAAATACCGCCTACGATTAATGACCAAATGAATCCCATTGTGTTTTCCTCCTTCTACTAAATAAGTAATATAACTATTACTATTCTTATTATAGACATATTTCGTTCACAGTTCAAACGATAAGCATTAGAATTAGAATTTATTATGAAAAAACTAACTTTTAACAGGTATTATACTAGTCCATAAAACGATTTTCTTTGAATTTAAAGAGTCTTGAACATTGATAATCCGTTGATTTGAACTGCCTCTAAACTGAAGAGTTAAATCACGTTTGCTCAATTCAAAGCGTCCATCAATTAAAACATCAATGTAAGAAAGCAATTCAAGCTTGTCTTCTGATTCTAGCATTAGTTCTTCCCATGTATATCCCGTCCAAGCCCAAATGTCTTTAGAACTGCCAAATTGCTCTTTTATTCTTTTAGATAGAGGAGTCACAATAGCTGTATTTAAAAAGGGCTCTCCGCCTAGAAGAGTTAACCCTTGTACATACGATTCTTTTAAATCTTTTAAAATGGTGTTTTCTAATTCTTTCGTATAGGAATGGCCGTAATCAAAATTTTGAGCGATTTTATTGTAACACCCTTTACATGCAAACAAGCAACCACTTACATATAAACTACAGCGAACGCCTTCTCCATCAACAAAATTAAAAGGTTTATAATCCGCAATTTTCATTTTACTATAGTCTTTTGACAGCCATTCTTTGGGTTTTGGATTTCTCATTTTATGTTCCTCCAGATTGATTATATTATTGGTCTACATGTTTGACACGAGAAGTAATTTCTTTGTGTCGACCTTTAACCATAGGTCTTGCTTGCGGATTGCCAAGATAGCCACATGTACGTTTTACAACATCACAAGTTTTAGGATCACTGTTGTTGCATTCAGGACATTTGAATCCTCTTTCAGTAGGATCAAAATCACCAGTAAATCCACATTGATAACAATGATCAATAGGTGTATTTGTTCCAAGGTATCCAATTCTGTCATAAGCAAAATCCCATACCGATTCCAGAGCTTTAGGATTTTGTCGCATATTAGGATACTCACAGTAATGAATAAAACCACCACTAGTAAATTTAGGATAATCTTTTTCAAAATCTAGTTTTTCGAATGGCGTTGGTTTTTTTCGAACATCATAATGGAAACTATTTGTGTAATATTCTTTTTCAGTAATATCAGGAATAATGCCAAATTTATCCGTATCTAAACGACAAAAGCGATCAGTTAAACTTTCGCTAGGAGTAGAGTATACACTGAAATGGTAACCATATAAATTTCCCCACAAATCTGCATGTTCTTTTAGCTGTTTTAAGACTGTTAAAGTAAATTTTTTCGCTACAGGATTATTCTCCCATTCTGCACCATAAAAGACAGTAGCGACTTCGTAAAGGCCAATATATCCAAGTGAAATTGTTGCCCGCTTATTTTTGAAAACTTCATTTACAGAATCGCCTTTGTTGAGACGTTTACCAAAAGCACCATATTGATATAAAATAGGAGCGCTACTTGGAAGAGCTTCTTTTGTTCGATTGATTCTATAAACGAGAGCATCTTTACAGATAGACAATCTTTCTTCTAGAATAGTCCAGAATTTATCCATATTGTTATTTGATTCTAGTGCAATACGTGGTAAGTTCAATGTGACAACACCTAAGTTCATTCGACCAGAATTTACTTCTTTACCATTTTCATCTTTCCAACCTTGTAAAAATGAACGGCATCCCATAGGTGCTTTAAAGCTTCCAGTTAATTCTTTAAGTTTATCGTACATTAAGACATCAGGGTACATCCTCTGAGTGGCACAAGTCACAGCAAGTTTCTTTATATCATAGTTAGGATCTGTTTCATCAAGGTTGATACCTCTTTTTAAAGTAAAGACTAGTTTAGGAAAGATAGCTGTTCGTTTTTCTTTACCAAGTCCCTTTATTCGAACAGAAAGAATCGCTTGTTGAATTTCTTTAGCATACCAGTCTGTTCCTAAGCCGAAACCTAAAGTAGTAAATGGAGTTTGTCCTTGAGAAGAGAAAAGAGTATTGATTTCATATTCTAAACTTTGCATAGCATCATAAATGTCTTTTTTAGTTGTTTGAAGAGCATACTGTTCCCTTTTTTCTAAATTATCTATCCATTTAATTGTTTCGATTAAATGTTTCTCATAATTGAGTTTTGCATAAGGAGCTAGAACTTCATCAATTCGATCAGCGCTACAACCACCGTATTGACTAGAAGCAACGTTAGCGATTATTTGAGCCATTTGTGCTGCAGCTGTTTGAATAGATTTCGGACTTTCTACTTCAGCATTTCCAATTTTGAAGCCCTCAGAGAGCATGTGTTTAAAGTCAATTAAACAACAGTTGGTCATAGGAGAGTAGGGGTGATAATCTAAATCATGGTAATGAATATCACCTTTTTGATGAGCATTGCGAACAGACTCAGGT
Organism: Carnobacterium sp.; assembly: GCA_036639135.1. Taxonomy (GTDB): domain Bacteria; phylum Bacillota; class Bacilli; order Lactobacillales; family Carnobacteriaceae; genus Carnobacterium_A. Next base: position 39,196 of record JAVWJE010000002.1, read on the forward strand.
AAAAGTCTTAAGCCAATTGACTTTCCGACAACCCCAGCAGTTAAGTCACGTTGTGTATTAAAAATTTCACTATCTTTATTGGCATTTTCATTAACAAGTTTAGGATCTTTTTTTAGCAATGTATGAATAGCATGATTGATGTCCGTTTCATTTTTACGGTTAATTGATTTTTGAATTTGAAAATCAGTATAAGCATTAGCTAATGCTACTTTATTTTGTTCCATTAATACATTTAAAATAGTTTCTCTTATTTTAGAAACTTTTAATTGTTTATCATTACTAGCGATAAGTTGATTTTTAATTTGGTCTACTATTTCATGTAAGTTTTCATTATTCTCATTTTTAGAGTGATTAAATAAATGTGTATTTGCTTTTAAAAGAGAACGATAAATATTTTCTTCATGGAACATCGTTTCTCGTCCATCGCGTTTTAGGACTGTTGCATCATAAATAGTTACTTTGTTACTGTAATCACAATATTTTGTACTATTCTTTATCATATTATTTCCCTCCTGAAGAAACATGATTTTTTGTTGAGAAACAAAAAACACCATATGTAGTTTTATTTAAATACGTTTATACTACATATTGTATCATCATTTAAAAATATAAGATAGAATAAAAGGTAGTAAATTTAAAAATAAAATATTTTAAAACAAAGTCTATTACTAACCGTGTCAATTCAACGGATAGTAATAGACTTTGTTTGCTTTTTGTTTAAGTTTGATCACTAGTTAATTCAAGCAATTTATTTTTCAACGAATCTTCCATAACAGATAATTCGATTTCAGCTTCTTTTCGTTTTAAACGACCAGTTTTTTGAATTTGTAATGTTTCTTGGAGAGTTTCTACTAAGTCATTTTGAGTTTGTTGTAACGTTTCGATATCGATTATACCACGTTCATTTTCTTTGGCTGTTTCAATTGTAGAGATTTTTAACATTTCTGAATTTTTTTTCAGTAAATCATTTGTAGTTTCTGAAACTTGTCTTTGGGCAGTAACAGCATCTTTTTGACGCAATAATGTCAAAGCAATAGCAATTTGGTTTTTCCAAAGTGGAATAGCAGTATTAATAGAAGACTGAATTTTTTCTGCTAAAGCTTGATTGGTATTTTGAATTAAACGAATTTGAGGTGCTTGTTGAATCGTCATTTGACGAGCTAATTTTAAATCGTATGTTCTTTTTTCTAAACGATCTAAAAATTGGTTCAGATCATTGACGATTTGTACATCCATTTGATTTGAACTGTTTTCAGCAGTCTTAATAGATTCAGGAATAAACGTATTAGACAATTCATCTATTTTAAGTTCACCAGCTGCAATGTAGATATTTAAAGCATCAAAATAATCTTTATTTTTTTGATAGAGTTGTTCTAACATGATATTATCATTGATTAGACCACTTTTTTCTTTATCTAATTTGATACTTATTTTGTCAATTTGAGCACCAATTTTTTGATACTTTGCAGTCATTTCATAAATAGATTTTCTAACTCGTCCAAATATTTTTTTGAAAACATTGTTATCATCAGCTCTTAACTCTTCAGGATTGGCTTCATTTAAGCGAAACATTAAATCGTTCAAAGAATCACCTATTTCACCAGTATCCTGATTTTGAACTTGATTTAACATAGCATGAGAAAATTCGCCTAATTTTTGTTGTGCTGCGGCTCCGTAGCTCATAACGGATTGAATATTAGTAACATCAATTTGTTCAGCCAACTCTCTGGCTTGTTTTTGACGTTCCTCTGGTAAGCGATTAATCAGACGATCAACTTTTTGTGTTTCAATTAAATCCTTTTCAGGGGACTCTTTTATAGAAGGTGCGTTTAAGCTAGCATCATCAAAAGGGTTTGATAATAATTCGTCTAACTCAGAGTTAACTTTTGTTAAGGAATCATTATTAGTTGGATTGTTATCTGTCATATTATCATCTCCTGGTCTCATTTTAAAGTTCTTGGTTTTCAATTTTTTCAAAATTTGCACTATCACGTTCTATCGCTTTTTTTGCAAGTTCAACTTCAATACTCATATCATCAAAGTCGCCGGATTTAAAAGCAACATAGTCAACTGCAATTAAATGACACATTTCATCTATTGTTGTTGCACTTTCGTTTAAAACATCATAAGTTGCTTTACTTTTCACTTCATGTTGATCGATTTCAATGTATTTGTTTGTCAAATCAACTAAAGAAGATAAGTGAACATAAAGAAATTTATTTGCTTCATTCAAACGACGAGGATTTTCTGTAATTTCTTTAAACAAAGATTTTGCTAAATGAACCGTATTGTTCCGTTTTTCAATAGCAGAAATTTTTGAAATAGAATTCATATTTTTTTCTAAATTTAAAATTTGTGTCTTGGCAACAAACATAGTCTCTCTAAAAAATTTCATTTCTTCTTTATTAAGCCCATTAGTTTTATAGAAATCTTCTTTTTCAGCAGATACTTTTTTAAGCTTAACGTGAGACTTACCAGTTTTACGGTCGTTTTGCATATAGAAGAGAATACTACCAATTGCAATACTAATAATTAACGACCACCAAAAATTAAAATTAAAAATAAAAGCTAAAAGTAGAAATATCAAAACTGTTGAAACGCTAGTAAATGTATAGCACAATACATCGACAACATTTTTGGAAAAATCATTCATTTCGAATCACTCCATATTTTTATTTAACTACATCATTCAGATTGTTGTACATTCTTATTTTATCATAAACGGGTATAAAAGGCCCATCAGACTTAAGGTTGATTTCTTTTTAAACTGTTAATAATTTAAATTAGTCTCCCTATAGGTTAGAAATAATGATATACTTTCAAGATTGATAAAATAATTTTAGAACTGTATGATAAGAAAGAAGATATCCATAACAATCAGGGGGTAATCTAATGGAGTTTAAAGAAGAAACAATCAAAAGCCAACTTATTCATAAAGGAAATATTACAGAATATTGGGTGGATGAAGTTCTTTTGCCAAATGGAAAAAAATCAAAACGTGAAATAGTGAAACATGCAGGTGCAGTTGCAATTATGCCTTTCACTAAAGATGGAAAAATGATTTTTGTAAAACAATTCCGTAAAGCGATAGAAAAAACAATTTTAGAAATACCGGCAGGAATGATTGATAAAACGGATGCGCATTCGATAGAAACAGGAAAAAGAGAACTAGAAGAAGAAACAGGTTACCAAGCAAAAATATTCGAACTTGAGACAGCTTTTTATACTTCTCCTGGATTTTCAAATGAATTCCTATACATTTATCGAGCTGAAGACTTAATAAAAAAAGATAATCCTTTACCTCAAGACGAAGATGAGTTTCTCGAACTGGTAACCTTATCTTTTGAAGAAGCTTGGACTGCTTATGAGGAGAGTTTAATTATTGATGCTAAAACTGTATTTGCTCTTTTTTATTGGAAAATGAAAAAAGAGCTGGAACAAAAGAATAGATGAGGTGTGAATGAAAGAATGGATCAAAAGACAAGAGCAGAATTACGCAAAATAAATGAACAAGACACAAAAGAAAGAAAAAAAAGAACTAAAGAACGTGATAAAGTTGAAAAAGACTACCAAAAACAATTAGAAAAAGAAGGCAAATCCCAAAAAAGTAGGAAAACAGAAAACGATAAATACCGAAGTATTGATAAGCTCTTAACAAAAGCAATTGTTGTTGTATCAATTTTGCTCATAATTGTACTCATTATAGTTTTTTTAATTTAATTTTAAAGGAGAAATAACATGAAATTCGGAATTATAGGCGCTATGGAAGAAGAAATTGATTTGTTGAAATCAAAAATGACCACTCCTAAAGAATGGCATCAAGCTAATGCTTTATTTATATCTGGAGAGATTGAAGGACATCAAGTTGTCTTGGTACAATCAGGTATTGGAAAAGTAAATGCAGCGATTGCAGCTACTTTGCTGATTTCTCAATATGAAGTAGATACATTGGTTAACACTGGATCTGCTGGAGGAATTGGGAAAGGGTTAGTAGTAGGTGATATTGTTGTCTCAACTCAAGTAGCTTATCATGATGTAGATGCAACTATTTTTGATTATGAAATAGGACAAGTTCCGCAAATGCCTGCTCGTTATACGACTGATGCAGTACTCATTAAAAAAACAATGGCTGCGGCAGCAAATGTTGGTTTACATCCAGTAGAGGGACTTATTGTTACGAGTGATTCATTTATTGCCGGGAAAGCACAAATAGAAAAAATAATGGCATCCTTTCCTGATGCTTTAGCTACTGAAATGGAAGGAACCGCAATTGCTCAAGTTTGTTACCAATTCGGCAAACCATTTGTTATTGTGAGAGCAATGTCAGATATTGCCAACGAAGAAGCAGGTATTAGTTTTGACGAATTTATTATTGAAGCTGGGAAAAAATCCGCTAATATGGTTTTAGAGTTATTAAAAATAAGTAAGTAAGAGAATAGTCTTTAACAAATAACAAAAAGCTATTAAATATATTTGTGGGATAAGTGAGGAAAGAATGATGGGTATTATAGAGACTGATAGATTATTATTAATTCCGTATACGATAGAATATATCGAAGCAACTTTGTCAGGAAATGAAAAACTAAATGAAGTATTAGGCTATGAAGTCAGTAAGGAATGGCCAGGTATTGAATTCTCTTTTTATTTACCTTTCGCATTAGAAGAGTTGAAAAAGAGACCAGAAATGGAAAAATGGACCAGATTAATTGTTTTGAAAAATGAAAATAAAGTTATTGGGGAAATAAGTGTTCAAGGGAATGTTAGCGATACTTGGGTTCCAGAATTAGGATATGGGGTTGTTGATGCATATTCAAATCAAGGTTTTGCGATAGAAGCAGTTCATTCATTTTTAGAATGGTTGACAATGTCGCAAAAACTACCCTTGATTACAGCAAAAACTTTTTTGAGGAATAAAAAGTCACAACACATTTTAAGGACTAATGGATTTATCAAAACTGGAGAAGGTATAATCGGTAGGGACGAAAAAATCGTTAAGTTTGAATGGAGAAATAATTATAAATAAGTCAAATCAACTCAAAATAAATAGCCGAAAAATGTCTATTCGGCTAAATTATTTAATAATGATTTTATGAAAAAAAACTTTTGAAAAATGATTTCTTTTCAGGAGCTTTTTTTTCTGAACTTTCATCAGATTTCGGATATTTCTCCGCAACGTCGATAATATCGTTATTAACTGCTTGTGGAGCAACATAAACCAACCCAATATTACTCTTTTGAGCGAAATCGTCTGTTACAATTCTAAATGAACAGTTTAATTGGTTGCCTAATTTAATGTAGGGATCTAATTTTTCTATATCGACAGATCCATTGAACAATAGTATGTTATTTGGGTGTTTATTTACTTCTTTTTTTAGTGCATCTAAATAATTTGTTGAAGTTAATTGTTCAATAGTCATAGACACAAAAATACGCTCTCTTAAGCTTCCAAGGTATTTTTGACGTTCTTCAGGCTTAGTCTGATTGGCTCCATACATACCCTTATTTAAATAATTCTGCATATTGTCTGAACTCATAAAATTTCCTCTCCTTTAAAAGATTTTCTTTTATTTAACAAAATCGGTACTTTCATTATAACACATATTAGTGTGACTACATTTTGTGTAGAGTAAATGCGCGTTTTATCGTTGTATCAAAAATATAGAAAGGAATTGAGAAATGAAAGATTTAGTTAGTTTTATTCAGGAAGATTTCGATATTTTTACCATCGAAGGGTTAGATTCTAGAATGGATGAGATCCGAAAAAAAATTCAACCAAAATTTAAAGCAATTGGGGCAGAGGTTTCAAAAGATTTGAGTTCATTTATGGGTGTTGAACTTTTGCCAGTACATATTGCTCAGCATCTAAGAAGAACTAAAAATCCACCTAAAGATACGTGGTGTGCAATCGGAGGAGATAAAAGAGGATATAAAAAATACCCTCATTTTCAATTTGGATTATATGAAACACATTTATTTCTTTGGCTAGCTTTTATAGATAATCCACAATTTGAAAAAGAGATGGCACAAAATTTCATTAACAATGATAGAGTCATTCAGTCTTTGCCAATTGATTATGTTGTTTCTTATGACCATACCAAAGAAACTGTCATACCTATTAAAGAGAGTGAATTGAGTAAAGGACTTGTGCGATGGAGAGATAGTAAAAAAGGTGAATTTCTGGTTGGAAGGCAATTAAAAGCAAACGATCCAATAGTAAGAGATCCTCAAGCGTTTCATCGTTTCATGCTAGAAACATATCATTTGTTGATACCTCTCTATAAACAGGCCTTTCAAGCTTATCCATATGATAAAAAATAAAAAAGAAACATTGAACCCAACAAGGTCAATGTTTCTTTTTTATTTCTTGTGGATACACTTAGACATATAATCATATAAGATTAAAGCATCATCATCCGTTGAAAGATAAAGGATAAAAGTTGAATGATTACGTGTTAATTTGACAGATGTTCCAGAAACTTCAAGTACTGTTTGATTGTACACAATGTACGCTCCTTTAATTAAGTTATGTTGGTTGAACAGATAAAATATAAAGAATATATGATTTCTAGTCTAAACAGCCTACCATGAACTAGACTAAAAGTAAAAGGAAAATACTTGTTTATAAAAAAGAAAAAAATGAAAAAATATTCCTAATTAGTTAGCTGCTTATTATTAAACAAAAATTAGAGTAAATTAGTTATTCTGTCAGGTTGTTTGTAGACTTGAAACAGTTTATTCAACAACCAAATATCTTCATTAGCAAGTCTATATAGTTCTTTAAAAACATATTGAATGGTGTCTGAATCATCTATTTCCCTTATAGCAATCAACGCTTCACTATGAAAGCCGTCTAAGGAACTTAAAACTGAGCGATACTCATCAATGAAGTTAGAGAAGTTATCTTTTCCATACAATAAATCTTTTTTTAGAAAATTAGAATTTTTAAATCCTGACTCAATTGCTTCGCCAATTGTTATATTAGCTGTTTCAGCTAAACGAGTCATTTCATTTCCAAATTCATCACTTACTTCAATCAACACATGGATCACCTCAACTTCAAATTATTTATATTTTAAGTATAAAGGATTTATTCTTAATAGGATATCAAGTGTTCGCATAATATAAAAATATTAATAAATTTATGTCTGAATTGTGAAACGAAAGTGAATGAATAATTTAAACTGATTTGGCAATACAAGAGTATCAAGTCTATCTAATTCGCGAAATTTGATAGACTTGATACTAACTATTTTAGTTGATAAACAGACAAAAAAACAACAAACAGATTAATCTGTTTGTTGTTTTTAAGAGTATTATTTTTATTACAATCGAATTAACGGTTGTAGAATTCAACGATAAATGCTTCATCGATTTCAGCGTATAATTCTTCGCGTAATGGTAAACGGTTCAATGAACCTTCTAATTTTTCTCCATCAAAACTAACAAATTCTGGACGGCCGAATAATGATTCAACTGCAGATGTGATAATTTCCATGTTTTTAGATTTTTCACGAACAGAGATAACTTGTCCAACAGAAACGCTGTAAGATGGGATGTCAACACGTTTGCCATCAACTAAGATGTGACCGTGGTTAACTAATTGACGAGCTTGACGACGAGTAGTCGCAAAACCTAAGCGGTAAACAACATTATCTAAACGTTGCTCTAATAAGATCATAAAGTTATCACCAACTTTACCTTCTTTGATTTTACCAGCTCTAACAAATAAGTTTTTAAATTGACGTTCGTTCATACCATACATGTTACGTAATTTTTGTTTTTCTTGTAATTGTAAACCATATTCAGTTAATTTTTTACGGCTATTTGGACCATGAGGACCTGGAGCGTAAGGGCGACGTTCAATTTCTTTACCTGTTCCTGAAAGTGAAATACCTAAACGACGTGAAATTTTCCAACTTGGACCTGTATAACGTGACATAATAAAATTCCTCCAATAATGTTTTTTTGGAGTAAAATAATAAGTTGATAGTTCAATATCCCGTGCAGTTTATTTTTCATTCTTCGCCTTTGCAGCCGCAGGTTACACAAATGCACCAATATTGGCAATAAACTGTTGACGCGAATACCACTTTCACGCTGCATTATTTTACACAAATTCAATTATACAATGTGTACTTCTAAAGAGCAAGCTTTCTTTTTTTGTTAAACCATAGGCTGACTATTGTTTTGTAAAATATCAACAAACATTTCTAAATACTGTTGATCCATTTTGTCAAACCGTTTTGTAATAGGGGCATCAATATCTAGAACACCAATTTTTTTATCATTTATTACTATGGGTATAACAATTTCTGATTGACTTGCTGCATCACAAGCAATATGACCTCGAAATTGTGAAACATCTTCAACAACTAAAGAGCTATTTTTTTCAAATGCCGTTCCGCACACACCTGCACCTATCTTTATTCTTATGCAAGCTACTTTACCTTGAAAAGGACCCAAAACTAATTCGTCTGATGCTTTTTCGTACAAATAAAAACCAGCCCAATTGATATTTGTTAAGTTTTCAAATAATAATGCTGAAGCGTTACTTAAATTAGCAATCAAATTTGTTTCATCACCTAAGATTGCACTAAGTTGTTTATTCATTAAACGATAATCTGATTCTTTAGACATAAAATTCCTCCTGTAATGAAGACACTTACTAGACCAGATAAAAATAAAAAACCGCTTTAGTAGTGTTAGATTTCATTATATATGTTACTATATACAATAGGTATTTCTATAAGAGAATGCAAATTATGTAAAAAAAATTTTCTAATATCGTATAAAAAAGATGATCTAATAATAACTGTTTTCTTATATTAACGTATCAATTTGGCTGGAGGTATCAACAAAAATGAAGTTTGAATATATTTTAATTACTATTATCGTTTTGGCTCTCGTTGCCTACTTAATAAGTTTCATGATGAAAAAGAAACATTATTCATTAATTAATGGACTAGAGAAACAGAAATTCGAATTAATGGCTTTGCCTATACCAGATGATTTGCGAAGAGCGAAAGATTTGCAGTTAACAGGACAAACGAAAAAAAAATTCAATCAATTGCATTCTGAATGGCAAAAAATAGAAACAAATGATTTTCCAGATTTAGAAAACCATTTGTTTGATGCGAAACAAGCTACAGACCGTCTACAACTAATTAAAGCAAAATCAGTTGAAAAAAAAGCAGTGATAGTAATAAAAAATATTGAAATAGATCTTAAGGAAATTCAAACTGCTTTGCACGAATTATTACAAAGTGAAGAACAAAATTTACTAGAAGTTAAAAGAATACAAGAAACTTATCAAGAAATCAGAAAAAAATTATTGACTCAAAGTTTTTCATTTGGGCCTGCATTAGAAAAACTAGAAAATAAACTAACTTTTTTAGAAGTTGATTTTTCAAAAGTTTCCGATTTAACGGCTTCGGGAGATCATGTCGAAGCTAAAAACATTCTAAATAAAATTGATGCAGATACAAAAAACTTGAACCATAGTATCAAACAAATCCCTGGAATTTTAAAACAATTGACAAATGAATTTTCTGAGCAAATCCAAGAATTAAAAGAAGGATATAATGAACTTATTGAACAACATTTTGTTTTTTTAAATGATACGATTTTAGAAGATATTGACTCTCTTGAAATGAAATGTGCTAACTCTAAAGAGGCTATAGCAGAATGTGATATCGAAAGAGCTAAATCGATAAATAAAGAAATCGAAGATGAAATCAATAGGTTGTATGACATAATGGAAATTGAAATTGAAGCTAAACATTATATTGTGAAAAATCAACCTGTACTGGATGATTATATAGAATTTGTGATGGAAAAAAACCGCAAATTATTAATTGAAATTGATCGTGTTGCTCAAAGCTATGCATTGAATCACGGTGAATTGAAGCAAACTAAAAAGATACAAGAACAATTGGTAGAAATCCAAGAGAACTTCGATACATTTACAGATGGTTTGAATAGTCAACAAGCTATCTTTAGTGCAGTAAAAGAAAGTTATGCAGAACATACGAAAAAACTCGAAAAAATTGAAGAGGAACAAAAAGTTATCAATCAACATTTAATAGAGTTACGTGAGGAAGAAAAAGAAGTTAAAGCTAAAATTGATGATTTTGAATTTAATTTACGTGGAGTAAAACGTTACATTGAAAAAAAACATCTCCCTGGACTGCCAACACAATACTTAGATTTTTTCTTTTCAACAACAGAACGAGTAGAAGAATTATCTAAAGAATTAAATAAATTAAGAATAGATATGAAAGATATCAAATATTTGTGTGATCTATGTGACGATGATGTGGAACTTCTAGTTGAAAAAACAGAAGAGATAGTAGATAATGCATTACTATGCGAGTATATGATGCAATACGCTAACCGTTACCGTCATACACATCCAGAAATAACGAATGCTATTGCAGAAAGCATGATAACATTCAATAATGAATTTGATTATAATAAGGCTTTGGAACAGATCTCAACGGCTTTAGAAGAAGTTGAACCGGGTTCATTTAAAAAAATAGAGGCAGATTACCTTGAAGATAAACAAAAGAAATGATGAAAAAACGACAGAGTCTTTCATTTAATTGAAAACTCTGTTTTGTTTTATAGTAAATCAGATGATAGAAATGCGCATGTAAATTATATGAAATAGCCAATAGAAAGTGTGAAAATAAATGATATATTTTGATAATAGCGCAACAACTCAAATGAATGAAGATGTATTACAGACTTTTATAGAGGTTTCTAGGAATGTTAATGCTAATCCATCTAGTATGCATGCATTAGGAGATCAAGCCGCTGGTCTAATGCAGCAGACTCGCATGCAAATTGCCTCTTTACTCGGTGTTACTCCCCAAGAAATTTACTTTACTAGTGGTGGGACTGAAGGTGATAACTGGGCCATTAAGGGAACAGCAATCGAAAAAAAGAATTACGGAAAACACATCATTACGTCATCTGTGGAACATCCAGCGGTCAGCGATTCTATACAGCAATTAGAACAATTTGGTTTTGAAGTAACCTATCTGCCTGTTGATAAAAAAGGAATTGTTTCTGTTGAAGACTTAAAAAAAGCTATTCGTCCAGATACAATTTTGGTTTCTATTATGGTAGTTAATAATGAAGTTGGAAGTATCCAACCAATCGAAGAAATTGGAGAAGTTTTACAAAATTACCCTACAATTCATTTTCACGTTGATGCGGTACAAGCAGTAGGAAAAACACCTTTGCTTTTAGGACCTGATTCACGAATTGATATAGCTGTTTTTTCAAGTCACAAATTTCATGGGCCAAAAGGAATTGGGTTTATTTATTTGAAAAAAGGAAGAAGAATAGCAACTCTTTTAAATGGGGGTGGACAAGAAAGCAACGGACGAAGTGGAACAGAAAATGTGGCGGGTATTGCAGCTACTGGGAAAGCTTTGCGTTTAGTATTAACGGATGTGATTAGTAAACAAAACAAACAAAAAGAAATAAAGGATTACCTCGCTAATAAACTAAGTAACTATTCAAAAGTAACACTATTTTCAACAGAAGCAGGGGCTCCACATATTCTTTGTTTTGCTTTAAAAGGTATTCGTGGAGAAGTATTGCTACATGCATTTGAAAGTGAAGGGATCTATATTTCTACTACAAGTGCTTGTTCTAGTCGTAAAAAAATTCGGTCTGGCACATTATCAGCTATGCATATCCCAGATTCAGACGCAGTTAATGCTGTTCGTGTAAGTTTTTCAGATACAAATAATATGGATGAAGCAAAGCGATTTATGGAAATATTCGAAATACTTTATAAAAAATTCAAGTAATTAATGTCTAAGAAAGAGAAGTGAACATAAAAAATGCAATTGCAATATAGTGAAGTTATGGTACGTTATGGAGAGTTATCTACTAAAGGTAAGAATAAAAAGAAGTTTATCAATAAATTAACTAATAATGTTAAGTTTGCCTTTCACGATTTTGAACAACTTCAAATTACTGGAGAGCGTGATCGCATGCATTTAGAATTAAATGGTGCAGATAGTGACTTAGTTTTGAAAAGACTAAAATCTATTTTCGGAATTCAGAATTTTTCTCCTGTGATAAGGTTAGAAAGAGATATTGAAAAAATGAAAGAAGTAGTCGTGAATATGGTTCAAGAGCTATATTCAGAAGGAAAAACATTTAGAATTACTACACGTCGTTCAGATCATGAATTTAGTTTAGACACTAATGAAATCAATCATTTACTAGGTTCAGAAGTGATAAAAAATATTGAAGGTATTAAGGTAAAGGTGAAAAACCCAGATATTAACATACGCGTTGAAATCAGAAATGAAGGGATATTCCTTTCTAGTCAAACAATCTTAGGAGCAGGCGGACTACCAGTGGGTACAAGTGGAAAAGGAATGTTAATGCTGTCTGGTGGAATTGATTCCCCTGTAGCAGGTTATTTGACAATGAAGCGTGGTGTGGAAATTGAAGCTGTTCATTTTTATAGTCCACCTTATACAAGTCCCCGATCATTACAAAAGGCTAAAGATTTAACTTCAAAAATGGCAGCATTTGTAGGAAATATTACTTTTATCGAGATTCCATTTACTGAGGTTCAAGAAGAAATAAAAAGATGTATACCAGAAGGTTATTCGATGACGATTACTAGACGAATGATGTTTCGCATTACAGACCGAATTAGAGAAGAACGAAAAGGTTTAGCTATTATCAATGGAGAATCACTTGGTCAAGTAGCATCGCAAACATTACAAAGCATGGTCGCTATTAACGATGTAACAACTACTCCAATTATTCGTCCTGTGGTTTCAATGGATAAAAATGAAATCATAGAGGTAGCTCAACAGATTGATACATTTGAATTATCCATACAACCTTTTGAAGATTGTTGTACTATATTTGCTCCTCTTGCTCCAAAAACGAGACCGGATTTAGAAAAAACTAAAAAATTTGAAGCAAGATTGGATGTAGAAGGCCTAATCAAACGTGTAATGGATAATCTAGTTCTTACTGAAATCAAAGTAGGAGATTCACTAGAAAAGCAGCAAATCGATAAATATTCTAAATTTTTATAAAAAATAAAAAAAGAGATTAAAAAATTTTATTTCTTTCAGAGTTTGACTCAAACAGTTAGCTTTTTAGAGAAATAAAATTTTTGGTCCTTTTTTTATTAGATAATAGTAAACGATTTATATAGATAATTTTAAAATATTTATTTTAAATGTGATTATTATCACAAAAAGATTGAGTTTTGATTTTATTGATGATATGATTCAAAGAAAGAGATAGGCAATTGGAGGCTTTCTAATGAAAATCAAACGACAAGAACGTTATGTACCTAAAGCAACTGCTAAAAGATTACCAGTTTATTATAGATGCTTGAAAAAGCTTGAGGAAAATGGAGTTAAAAGAATAAAATCGCAAGAAATTAGTGAGCTAACTCAAATCCCTTCAGCAACGATTCGTCGTGATTTTTCTCATTTTGGTGAATTAGGTAGAAGTGGTTATGGTTATGAAGTTGATTATGTAGTTGAAGTTTTCCATGAAATATTAAATGTGAATAAAATCATAAACATAGCTTTAGTAGGCGTAGGTAATATTGGGAAAGCTTTAATTGCTAATAATTTCCGCAGAGATGACAATATGAAGATTACGTGTGGATTTGAAAAGAGTGAAGAAAACTCAGGAAAAATTTTATCAGGCGTTCCAATCTATTCTGTTGATCAAATGAAAAGTGTATTATCTCGCGAAAATATTCATGTAGCGATATCTACAGTCCCAAGTGAACATTCACAAGAATCTATAGATATGCTAGTTGATTCAGGAATTACTTCTATTTTAAATTTTGCACCAGGTAGAGTAGTTGTCCCTTCAACCGTGGATGTGCGTTATATTGATTTGACTGGTGAGATATTAACGTTAGTTTATTACGATGGTCAGTTACTTCCGTCAGCGGTAAAATAAAAAAAGCCTGTTAGGTTCTCTACTCGTTTAGTATATCTAACAGGCTTTTTTTCTTTTATCATAAAAGAAAAATTACAAAGTTTGCATTTTCCTTTTCGGACAGCGTATACTTAATAAGTAAATATGTATGGAATGGGAGCGGATAAATATGGATTTTACAAAAAAAGGTAAGCCACTTAAAGTAGAAGGGACTCAACCTAATATTGGAGAGAAAGCCCCAGATTTTTCTGTCAAAAACAGTAAAGATGAGAACGTAACGTTAAAAGATTATAAAGGAACGGTCACATTAATAAGCGTTGTTCCTGATATTGAAACGAGAGTCTGTGCCCTTCAAACAAAATCTTTTAATAAAGATGCAAATGAACTTGAAGGAATCAACTTAATTACTATTTCTACAAATACAAAAGAACAGCAAGAAAATTGGTCAGCAACAGAAGGTGTTAGTACAGAAATGCTGAACGATACAGATTTATCATTCGGTAAAGCTTATGGAATTGCTATTCCTGATTTAGGTGTCTTAGCTCGTTCTGTGTTTATTGTTGATGCAACTGGGAAATTAGTTTATAAAGAAGTGATTTCAGAAATGGTTGATGAGCCAAATTATGATAAAGCAATCGAAAATGCTAAAGCAGCACGTTAATAGTGAAAATTTAGTTAAATCAGGATTGAATTAACGACCTTTCAATGCTAAAATGAACTATAGAAAAAAAGCGATGAACAAGAGTAGTAATTTTATTAGATGGTGAATCAGAGAAGAGAACGAATGCTGAGAGTTCTTGACCATAATAAAGTGAAAGTAGCTTGGGAGCTGACAAGGTGAATAGGTAGTAACTTTGTCCGGGATAACGTTTCGTTAAAAACGTGAAGAGAGGTATATTTTTCTAGGAGAATATACAAAATAGGTGGTACCGCGAATCAAAAAGCATTCGTCCTAATACAATTAATTGTATTAGGACGGGTGCTTTTTTTATTATTCAAGAAAATAAAAAGAAAAGAGGCTAAAACATGTCTAAAGAATTAAAGATGCCGACAAAATATCAACCTAAAGAAGTTGAATCTGGTAGGTATGAAAAGTGGCTTGAAAAAGATTTATTCAAGCCGAGTGGAGATAAAACAAAAGAGCCTTATTCTGTTGTTATTCCTCCTCCCAATGTGACAGGTAAACTTCATTTAGGGCACGCTTGGGATACGACGCTACAAGATATTATTATTAGACAAAAGAGGATGCAAGGATTTGACACTTTATGGTTACCAGGTATGGATCATGCAGGTATTGCTACGCAAGCGAAAGTAGAGGCTAAATTAGCCGAAGAAGGTATTTCGCGCTATGATTTAGGGCGGGAAAAATTCATTGAAACAGTTTGGGAATGGAAAGAAGAATACGCTGCAGTTATTCGTGAACAATGGGCAAAAGTTGGGATATCTGTTGATTATGGTCGTGAACGATTTACGTTAGACGATGGTTTATCTGAAGCTGTTCGGAAAGTTTTTGTTACGATGTACGACAAAAAACTCATTTATCGTGGAGAATATATTATTAATTGGGATCCGAAAGCAAAAACAGCGTTATCAGATATCGAAGTTATTCACCAAGATGTTGATGGAGCCTTTTATCATATGACTTATCCTCTAGCTGACGGCAGTGGAGTTGTAGAAATTGCAACAACACGTCCTGAAACTATGCTTGGCGATACAGCAGTCGCTGTTCATCCGGATGATGAACGCTATCAACACCTTATTGGAAAGACTGTTATGTTGCCATTAATGAATATTGAAATTCCAATCATTGCAGATGAGTATGTTGAAATGGATTTTGGTACAGGTGTTGT
>JAVWJE010000003.1:0-1755 GCA_036639135.1 Carnobacterium sp.
AAAGGTTGAGTGTCTTTATTTGTCGTTCAACCCTTTCTTTTGTTAGTCTATAGAAGAAGAATCATTCAATAGTAAAAACCAATGAGAGAGGAAGGATTTTTTTGGGTAAATTACAAGATCGAGTAGCGGTTGTTACAGGTGGTACTTCTGGAATAGGCGAAGCGTCTGCGAAAGCATTTGCAAAAGAAGGTGCGATTGTAGTCGTTGTTGGGCGAAATGAAGAAAATGGCCAGAAAATTGTAAAAGAAATTATAGAGACTAACGGAAAAGCCGTTTTTGTTAAGATGGATGTTACAAAAGAAAAGGATGTCAAAAACGGAATCAAAAAAATAATCGATAGATTTGGTACAATCGATATTCTTCTTAATAGTGCAGGAATACATGACGGATACAAAGATGTAACCCAAGCCGATGAAGAAAGTTTTGATAAGATCTGGGAAGTGAATGTAAAAGGAGTCTTTCTTGTCACGAAAGAAGTCATTCCTATGATGGTTGAAAAAGGAAAAGGTGCTGTTATCACTATTGGATCGCAAGGTTCTTTCGTAGCAGGTCCTGGTGGGATTGCTTATGTGACAACCAAACATGCTCTTGTTGGGTTTAATAAACAACTCGCTTTTGACTTTGGAGCTAAAGGCATCAAAGCAAATTTAATCGCGCCAGGTTTCGTGAAAACGCCGATGACAGAAGATATTGATGATCCACGATTAAAAGACATTCCAGCACAACGAGCAGGAACGCCTAATGAAGTAGCTTTTGTTGGCGTTTTCCTTGCATCAGATGACTCTAATTACATGCAAGGATCTGAAGTTACAATAGATGGTGGCTGGAATTTGGGAAGATGAATCATTAAAACTAATCATGCTTATGCAAATAAAAAAAAGGCGAAATTCACTCGCCTTTTTTTATTTTGACGTTTTATTATACGTTATTTTCAATCAACTGTTGCTTTTTAATGTTTGCGGATGATTTCTGTCTTTTATTATTACAAAAAGACAAGTCTAGAGGTAGTCTAGAAGGCATATACAAGAAAATGAACCTTAAAAGTTATTTTTTTATAGTGGCATCTTGAAATCTTATTGCTTTCAAGAATACAATAGAACCTCTGGAAAAACTACCCCTTTTTATTTTTTTGAATACTCTTTTTCAAGAATGCCTAAATCAATTTTTTTCATTTCTAAAAGTGCTTTAGTGACTCGTTTTATTTGATCAGGTGACCCCTTCATCAACATATCATTCATTCTTGAAGAACCAATCTGCCACGAAAAACCAAATTTATCTTTCAACCAGCCACATTGTTCGTATTCTGGTTTTGCAGACAAAGCCTTCCAGTAATAATCAATTTCTTCTTGAGTTTCACATGTAATAAGAAATGAAAAGGCTTCATCAAATGTAAAATCTCCACCTAAACCATGATCCATCGCAATAAAGTTCATACCCGCTAGTTGAAACTCTCCAAATTTAACATTTGCTTCTCTAAATTTTGCTTCTCCTTTCTTATAATGATCTACCCTTATTATTTTTGAATTTTTAATTATTTCCGTATAATGGTTCATTGCTTCTTCAGCTTTACCACATACTGCCTCTGAAAAAAGCAAGGCTGGTATTATTTTTTGACTTGGCTTATCTTCTACATACATAATCTGCCAAGATAAACCATAGCGATCCTGAATCCAACCATACCATTTGCTAAACGGATAACTATCTAATGGCATTAAAGCCGTTCCACCATCAGATAAGGCTTGCCAAAGTAGATTA
>JAVWJE010000003.1:1800-23202 GCA_036639135.1 Carnobacterium sp.
GTACAAGAAACCATTAAAGACACGGAAGGGTTAAATTTAAAGAGAGGACCGCCACTGATAGCCTCAAATCTGATACCTTCTAACTGAAAAACAACAAATTCAGAGTCCCCACCAGGCGTATCAGGAAGGATTGTGCTGCCAATAAATGTAGCGTTATCGAAAATACTGATATAAAATTCTGCAGCTTCTCTAGCTTCTTTGTCATACCACAAATTCGGAACTATTTTTTGCATGCTAATGACCTCCTTAGATTTATTTTGCATGTATGAAACTCATTAAGTAGACAAGTAAAGGATTTCTCTTTCCTAATATATGTATACCACCATCTTACTTAATCAGCTATCAAAACGACTTCAATTTAAACACAATAAAACCCTCAACTGTAAAAAAAATTGAGGGTTTATCTTATCGTTAGTTTCTGTTGGCAAATGTGCCGATGGGAAGTTGGTCATTTAATAGCTCTCCATCGGGATCGAGTCCAGCTTTTTGAGTTTGTCCTGTTTTCCAAAACAACCCTAGGATCATTAACGATACAAGGAATGCTATGATATAGGTCAATCCTGTTAATCCCATACGTAAACCAATTGGCTCACTAAGGATATAAACAACACATGCGTACAACATGAACACACTAGGAATCAAAGTAACCAAATAGTTTTTATTCTTCAAGAATAAATAACGAGTGGATACAAATAGTGCGATAACCGCAGTCACTTGATTAGCCCAGTTAAAGTATCTCCATAAGATATTAAAATCCATATTGGTTAATACAAAAGAGATAGCGAACAAAGGTAAAGTAACCATTAGAATTTTTTTAATCGTATCTTGTTTGATGTGCAAATAGTCTGATAAAATAATGCGTAAACTTCTAAATGCAGATAAACCTGATGAAATAGGTAAAACAATTACACCTAAAATAGCAACTGTACCTAATACATTCCCCAATAACAACACAGAAACTTGATTGACTACTGCTGAAGGAGTACCAGCATTAATCATTTGGCTAAGAGTTTGACCATCGAATAAAGACATAGATGCTGCTGCCCAAATCATGGCAATAACACCTTCTGCAATCATCATGCCATAAAAAGTAAAGCGCCCTTCTCTTTCATTCGTACTGGTACGTGCAACCATTGGAGCTTGTGTAGCATGGAATCCTGATATTGCTCCACAAGAAATAGTAAAGAATAAAGCAGGAAATATCGGTGTACCTGATGGATTAAAATTTTTCATGTTGCCTATCGTCAAGTTTGGTATAGCGTGCCCGCCAAACAATAAACTAACCCCGATAGCTATTGTGCTAATAATTAAGATGGCGCCAAACCAAGGGTAAACTTTCCCCATTGCTTTATCAATTGGCAAAATCGTTGAGATAATGTAGTAAACAAAAATCAATAATACAATAACTCCACTGGTCAACCAACTTGGCGTAATGCTTTCAATTAAACTAGCAGGCGATGTTACAAAAACAGTTCCCACTAACATTAATAACAGCATCGAGAAGATGTTAACAACATGCTTAACTGGTTTTCCTAAATATTTACTCGCTAATTCTGGTAGTTGAGCACCGTTATTACGTAGAGATATCATTCCAATCATAAAATCATGGACTGCCCCACCAAATATACAACCAACAATGATCCATATATAGGCAACTGGCCCGTATAGTGCACCCATAATCGGGCCAAAAATAGGTCCTGTTCCAGCGATATTTAACAATTCTATAATAGCATTTTTTGATTTTGACATAGGAACAAAATCATACCCATCTTTTAATACTTCTGCAGGAGTCGCACGTTCTGGGTCAATTGAAAAATTCTTTTCAATGTATTTCCCATACGTAAAATAACCTAAAATCAATAATCCTATCCCACCAATTAACGTTACCATTTTTATTTCCTCCTTTTAAAATGATGACTGAAACCCTTTACATTTGATGCCTTCATTTTACTGAAAAAACCTAGAGGATAAATGATTTTAAACGTGAGATGCTCAAAATCGTCTTTCAAATACACTTAATAAGCTTTGAAAGACTTCACGATTCTCAATTCAAAATGGATTAGTTTAGTATTTTATAGCTGTAACTTGTCCATAAGCGATTTTTTAAATCATCGAATAGGTTACATGCTATCTTTTTGTACGCACAAAAGAAGCGTTAGTGAATTTTTAATCCCTAATACCTTAAATGTGTAAGCTTAATAATAAATTTACTGAAAAAGAATTTATAAAATTCTATCCTACAAAAAAAAGACTTTCCAACACATTAAAAAATGTCGGAAAGCTTACCATTTGATTTAAAAGAGACTAACCGAAATAATTAATTCCCATTGCTGCTTTAACTTCAGACAATGTTTGAGCAGCCACTTTTTCAGCTGCTAGGCTTCCATTTTTCAACATACGGTAAACCTCATCTTTATCTTTTGCAAAATGTTCTCTATTCTCTCTGATTGGTTGCAAGAAATCTTGTAAAATGTCATTTAAATACAACTTGATTTTTACATCTCCCAATCCACCATGTTGATACTCTTCTTTTAATGAGTGAATTTTTTCTTTATCTGTTCCAAATACATCCAAATAAGTGAAAACCACATTGCCTTCTACTTTACCAGGATCCTTTACATGGATGTGATCTGGATCTGTGTACATACTCATGACTTTTTTCTTAATGTCATCAGCTGAATCGGATAAATAAATGCCATTGTTTAACGACTTACTCATTTTTCCTTTGCCATCAATACCGACTAGTCTTTCTTGACCTTTTTCAGGAAGAATTCCTTCTGGCATAACCAATGTATTCGTATGATAAATCCGATTGAAGTCTTTCACAATTTCTCTCGTTTGTTCAATCATTGGTTTTTGGTCTTCTCCTACTGGTACGTGTGACCCTTTAAAAGCTGTAATATCTGCTGCTTGACTGACTGGATACATAAAAAAACCAGCTGGAATACTTTCGCCAAAGTTCTTTTCATTGATTTCTGATTTAACAGTCGGGTTACGCTTTAAACGGGAAACGGTTACTAAATTCAAATAATACATCGTCAATTCTGCTAATTGTGGAATCTGAGATTGCACAAAAATCGTTGATTTAGTTGGATCTAAGCCGATTGCTAAATAATCTAAAGCGACTTCAAATAAGCTATCTTGTATTTTCTTAGGATCTTTTGCATTATCAGTTAAAGCTTGTTGATCCGCAATCATAATGAAATTTTTATTTTCTGCATCACTTTGTAACATTACTCTATTTTTCAAAGAGCCCACATAATGCCCTAAATGAAGTTTTCCAGTCGGTCTATCGCCTGTTAAAATTGTTTTACTCATTAATTTATTCCTCGCTTTTTCTTGGTTTCGTTTTATTTGTCTCATTTATCATAACACATTCTGAATCGTTCTTAGCATGGATTACACTATTTTTTCGAAGTGATCGCTTTTTTAAACCTCTATTATTTTCAACCTTTCTTATTCTTTGGTATAATAAAGTCGTGAAAACGTTTAATTTTTAAAGATACCTATTAACAAGGAGGAACATGTACATGAATAAAAAAGCTTTTGTCTTTCATAATGGTGTTGAGATTCCATCTATTGGTTTTGGTACTTGGCAAATTCCAAATGATGAAGCCTATGACGCGGTAACGATGGCGTTGAGAAACGGATACACTCACATTGATACTGCTCTAGCCTACCACAATGAGGAAAACGTTGGGAAAGCTATCAAAGATTTTGACTTGCCTCGTAAATCTATTTTTCTTACAAGCAAATTGCCTGCAAACATTAAAGGATACGAAGAAACGTTAAAGGCCTTTAATGAAACTCTTACAAATTTAGACATGGATTATATTGACCTTTATCTCATCCACGCACCTTGGCCTTGGGACGAGGTAGGTAAAGATTGCACAAAAGAAAATATACAAACTTGGAAAGCAATGGAAAAATTATATAACGATGGAAAGATTCGCGCTATTGGTGTTTCTAACTTTTCAAAACAAGATATTCAAGCTTTAATCGATAAATGTGATATCGTACCGATGGCCAATCAAATACCTTTTTATATTGGTCGAGATCAAAAAGACTTGTTAGATTTTTGTGAAAAAAATAATATTCTTGTCGAAGCATACTCACCATTGGCAACAGGAGATATTTTAAGCAGTCCAGAAATAATGGATATGGCTAAAAAATATGGTGTCACAACTGCCCAGTTATCTATTCGTTACTGTCTGGAAAAAGGTACTTTGCCTTTACCAAAATCAACTCATGAAAGTCGTATTATTGAAAATAGACAACTCGACTTCACCATCTCTCCAGAAGATGTTGAAAAATTAGACGCTATCAAAGACGTTCGTGAAAAATAAACATTCTTTATAAATGAAAGAGGAAAAAGCCAACGTAAGAAACTTTTTCTTCCTTTCTTTTTATTTTATCCTCAAATTTATTTATGATTCAATACCATCAATTCAAAATAATGGCATTACATACATTTATTGAAAAAGAGGTTTTTTAATGAAGAAAAAAAGGATCTTTGAAATCATTCAAATCGGACGAGATACAGATATCATTAGTCGTACATTTGACTTCACCATTGTTTTAGCTATTTTATTAAATTTAGGATTGGCTATTTTCTCTACTTTCGATCGTTCCTATTGCTACACCGAATTAATACACACTATTGAAATAATTTCTATTTTTTTATTCACTTGTGAGTACGGATTGAGGGTGTGGACTGCTGATTTCCTTTACCCTAATGTGTCAAAAAGAAAAGCACGAACAAAATACATTTTCTCTTTCACAGGGTTGATTGATCTCTTATCTTTCTTTCCTTTCTATTTACCCATCTTTTTTCCAAATGGAACCATTGCTTTCCGAACATTTCGAATCATTCGAATCTTACGACTTTTCCAGATTAACAGCTACTACGACTCTTTAAATATCATCACAGATGTCTTAAAGAGTAAACGTCAGCAATTATTTTCATCTGTTTTTATTGTGTTAATTCTAATGACTGCTGCTTCTTTATTTATGTACAATCTTGAACACGCTGCTCAGCCAGATGTTTTCACAAATGCTTTTTCTGCTTTTTGGTGGGCATCTTCTTCTTTATTAACGGTAGGGTATGGCGATATTTACCCCATTACAACAGGAGGAAAATTATTCGGTATGATTATTACTTTTTTAGGTGTCGGAATGGTCGCCATTCCTACCGGGATATTATCTGCTGGATTCGTTGAACAGTTAACCGTTATTCAAGATAAAGACCATGGTGCGTATTGTCCACATTGCGGAGAAAAACTCAGATAATTTTAGTTCTATTATAAAAAATCGGAATTTTTATTTATCTACTTACTTGTTGGTCTAACTCCCACAGAAAGGAGATCAGATTATGTCTATCATCATAAATTACATCCATTCTATTTTTGAAACGTTACCGAAAACCTCTGAAATGTTCAAATTAAAACAAGAGATGTTGTTAAATATGGAAAAACGATACAATCAATTAATCACTGAAAAAAATAATGAACAACAAGCAATAGCTCAGGTTTTAACTGAATTTGGCCATATCGTTGAGTATCTTACTCAACGATCCTTCTCTACTGAAGATTTCAACTTGGACGAAACCAGTTTTACTTGGTCAAATGATGACGTTCAAGAATTTATGTCTCACCGCTCAAAATTTGCTTTGGCAATGGCTACTGGTGTTTCTCTTATCTTAATTGCTCCAGCCAAAGCCTTATTCATTCAAGAAACAGCTCAATTTTTGCCTTTCATGAAATTACTAGAACCCTCAAAACTGATTTCACTTTCTTTTATTCCCGTATTGATTTTGATAACTATTGCTATTGGTCTCTTTGTTGTTTTCGGTATGAAAGAATGTCAGTTTGGTGTAGGAGATAAAGTGCTTTTGATTAATGAAAAAACCCGTTTTTATCTAAAACAAGAATATAAAGAATTTAAACCACGCTTTGTAAAAGCCATCACTATGGGGATTCTCTTATGTATAGCGAGTCTTATCTTTCTGTTCCTATCCTTAATCCTATTTGGACCAACACAGTATTGGACTTTCATTCTTTTATTCAGTTTTGTTTCTACAGGCGTTTTTCTTTTCATATTTTTCGGTATTATTCATTCAACGTATAATAAGTTGCTTTCAATAGGCGATTACACACCAGATAAAATCGCCAGTGAACGGTTAACCACTAGAGTAGCCAACATTATTTTTCCCATCACTGCAGGAATGTATGTTATTTCAGGGTTGTTGTTTAATACATGGTCACCAGGTTGGGTCATTTTTCCGATTTTAGGAATCGGCTTTGGAATTTTCGCTGTTATTATTGAAAACTTTAATCTATTCAATACAAGAAAATAAAAAATAGCCTTCTCTTTTACAACGTTTTCATTGTAAAAGTAAGAAAGCTTTTTTTTTGACTACTTATTCAATAGAGACGATTAAAAAGCAGAACCTATTAGATTTGCATTCGTTTTTTCCACTCATGGAAAATAACTTTTCTATAAGAAACAAATAAGACGATAAACATGATTGTGCTAATAGCCATTGATAATAAGGATGGAATCGGATTTGTCGTCCAGTTAAAGAAAAGAAAGACTGCTGGAAAGAATCCTAAGATAACAACAATTAATAAGTAAAGAATATAGTCTCCTACTTCAGGAAAAATTATCTTTACAGAAATGGTTAAAGCTAAGTCAGCAAAGATACAAATAACTGGAATCACATAGGTCATTGACCAGCCATTCCACGCTAGTAAATAATCTAAATAAATGCTAATAACAGAAGCGATCACTAATAAATAAAGAATGCTTTTAGCAATGTTTCTTCTTTTTCTAATTAACGTATAAACCACTGTCCACAAACTCACTATCCCAAACACAGCCAATTTTAATCCTTGGCTTTGATCAAGCCAGATTTCTTCTATCCCTATAAATAAAAGTCCAATAATTATTGTGAAAATCATTAATAGACTTATTCCTTTTTTTTTGTTAAAACGCAACGGAATAGGTGGATAAGGATTAGATTCTACTTCTCCCGTTTTTTGATCAAGCGGTTGACTGCATAGTGGACAATCTTTCCAATCGCCTTCAACAATGGCATGACACGCTGTGCAATAACTCATGACAGATTCCCTCCCAGCTCAGCATTTGTCACTTGATTAACAGCAACACTCACCGGTATGTCTTCTCCACTTAAGAGGCGCACAAACTCTTTTTGAATCGATACAGCAATCAAAGGCGATGTAAAGCTAACGGTTAACCTATTCTCATAACTAATCATACAAAACTGCGGCCTAACAGCAGATGTTTTAAAGTAGACTTGTTTAATATGTGTGCTAATAGGGTACGGCAAAGCAAACTGTCCCAGATTAGACATCGCTACCGTTATTTTCCGATTATTTTGTCGATTAATTAATTTCAAAATGATATCTTTAAAGGGTCTTAAAGATACACGCGCAATAGGATGATACTCAGCTTTAATTAATTTGTTTAATCGTTCCCCTAATTTTTTCGGTTCTAAATGATGCTGCAACTGGTCATTTAAACTACGACACAGATCATCAAAGTCACCATCTTCTCCGTACGTATATTCTAATCGAACCGTGCTAAAAAAGTTACGCGCGGAGTTTGAGTGATAAAACTGTCGTAAATTCACTGGAACGGAAATAGCGATTGTGTCCGATAATTTAAAATTCGGTTCAGCTTTTCGAATCGACTCAAAAAACAGAGCTATTAAATAAATGGTTAAAGAGACGTTATGTTTTTTAGACAACTGAATAACTTCTTTTAAAGGCATACTCAACTCTACAATACGCGGTCGATTATCTGGTGTTTTTTTACTCTTTATTTGATAGACGTGTCTTTTAGTAGATTCTATCTTTACAGAAGAACCAAACCAAGAAGACGTTTTCTTGCCGTATTGTACAACCACTTTACCCGCTCTTTTACTTGTTTCAACAACAGAAAAGAAAGCCGATCGAGCTGCATCGCTAAATGAATTTTGGCCTTGTTGCCGAAAATGTTGGTTAAAACTATCTTCTAAATGCTGTTCTAACTGAAGAGGCGTTTTCTCCCATTTGTTTTCAGCTATTTCGTGGTGCCTCAAAAAAACATACTCTTTAATCAAGTCTTCAAAAAACCACATCGCTCCTACTCCATCAGATAACACATGGAAAACTTCTAAGTGAATGCGATTTTCTTGATATATCACTCTAAATAGCAGCTCTTTTTGATCGAAATGATAGAGTTGTGTACAAGGTGGCAAGATATCTGCTACAACTTTAGGTTTGATATCGCTCATCACTAAGTAATACCAAAAGACACCCCGTCTTAAGACACTATGGTAAAGTAAATATTGTTCATAGGTTTTATCTAAGGCTTGCTGTAGCAATTTAGGATCAACAAGATCCGTCATTTCTGCTGTTAAACGAAAAACCTTCGTATCTCTGTTTGTCATTGCTGCTAAAAAGATATTAGACGCATTATCCAGTCGTACCCACGTTTTTCGTTTCAACGCACTACCTCCTCATTGTTTGGTCGATTTCTACTCTTTATCTAAAAAGTTATTAATTTCTTCATATGCTTCTACTACTAATTTTGAAATTTTTGGATACGTAATAAAACCATGGACACTCTCATTGACTCGGTGAATGTGTACCTTATTCCCTGCTTTTTTTAGTGCCTCTCCATATGCTTCCCCTTCATCACGTAAAGGATCATTTTCTGACGTTAGAATCAGCGTCTTCGGTTGGTTGGTAAGATCATCGGCCATCAAAGGAGCAATGTATGGACTTTTTCGTTTTTTTATATCTGGTTGATAGAGTTCCATGTACTCACTAACCTTTTTTGCAGTTAGTCCATAATCCATTCCTTTCGTTCGAATAGATTCATAAGGTGATTCTTGGGTATGATCCCAGAATGTGATAGGATAAAGTAAAATCTGTTTTTGCGGATAGTCTTTTCGATTGTCTCGTAACAATAAGGATACAGCAGCTGCTAAGTTTCCACCAGCTGAATCACCGATTAAGGTTAACTGAGAAGCATCTGTTAAACCGATTAAAGATAAGTTATCAAGCATGGCAGCTGCCACTCGGTAGCAATCTTCTAGTCCTGCTGGATAAGGGTGTTCAGGGGCCAACCGGTAATCTACTGAATAAACCGTTCTTCCTGTTAAATCAGCCATATTCATACAAGGTTTTGTATAGGTGTTAATGTCTCCAATTACCCAGCCACCACCGTGAAAAAATAATAAAACGTCGTCTGTCTTTTTTTCGATCGGTTGGAAAATACGTACCGGGATATCATGACCTTTATCTGCTGAATAAATTTTTCGATCTAAAATTCGGTAGTTCGTTCGAATCGATTTCCCAGAAAAAAATTGTTGCGCTTTACGAATCCAAAGGTAATCTTCTGCCATATTTATTTTTGGCGAAGACAATAATTTTAAAGCCATTTTAACGAGTGGTTTCATTTTTTTCACCTCTTATCTATTTTCAACTTATTAATGCTAGCATGCGTTACGCTAACCTTCTTTGTCAAGTATAATTATACAGACTTTTAACCAACTAGACTAGCACTTTTCCTAAAGCACTTTGTTTCTCTTTTTTGGGGTTTTGGTGTTACACTATTTATAGAGTCATTCATTTCAATTGATTGTTACATGAAATGAATACAACCAAATATGAAGGAGTGAAGAGAATGAATAAAGATCAACTAGAAAAAGTAAAAAACAATAAAGGTTTCATTGCAGCGCTTGACCAGAGTGGTGGAAGTACCCCTAAAGCTTTAGCTATCTATGGTGTTCTTGAAGATGCTTATTCTAATGACGAAGACATGTTTAAGTTGGTTCATGACATGCGCACTCGTATCATTACTTCGCCAGCATTTAATTCGGATTCTATTCTTGGTGCTATCCTTTTTGAACAAACAATGGATCGTAAAATAGATGGTTTATACACAGCAGATTATTTAGCTGATAAAAAAGGGATTGCCCCATTCTTGAAAGTCGATAAAGGCATGGAGCCCTTAACAGATGGTGTTCAAATGATGAAACCCATCACTGATTTAGAGCCTCTGCTTAAAAGAGCAAACGAACGTCATATCTTTGGTACAAAAATGCGTTCCGTTATTAGCGAAGCTAACCCAGAAGGGATTAGAAAATTAGTTGAACAACAATTTGAAGTTGGTAAACAAATTATCGCTGCAGGTTTAGTTCCAATTATTGAACCCGAAGTAGATATTCATAGTAAAGATAAAGAACAATCAGAAAAAATCCTATGTGAAGAATTGAAAAAACAATTGGATTTATTATCTGAAGATGAAAATGTGATGTTAAAAGTTAGTATCCCAACGATTGCTAACACATATGAGAAATTAGCTGACCACCCTAGAGTGGTTCGTGTCGTAGCATTATCTGGAGGTTATTCAAGAGATGAAGCCAATAAAAAATTAAAAGAAAATAACAAACTTATTGCTAGTTTTTCTAGAGCATTAAGCGAAAACTTGAATGTTAATCAATCCGATGAAGAATTTAACAAAACAATTAAAGAGTCCATTGAAGCCATTTATGACGCTTCAGTTAATAAAAATTAATTGATAGACTAAAACAAAAAAAGGTCAGTCCACTATTTAATGTGGGCTGACCTTTTTTCACCAATTTCAATCAGGTTGCTTAGCTATTTTTCATTGTTTAAATCATACTGCTGTATTAAAGGAAAGTGTCTTTTTTAAAATTGGAATAGTTTACTTAATGGTTTAATTCACCTAATAATTTACGAACCTGACTCATTTCACTAGCTACTTTTTGATAGACTGGTAGGATAGCTTGATATTTTTTAACAAGCTGCTCATTAGGTTGAATCCATCCTTTTGAATAATCTTCCTTTTTTAGCAATAGTTCGTTTTTTTTTGCATTTATTTTCTTCGTACTATTATCTATGTCCATCCCTATTAAAACAGCACCCAAACAAGAGCTTTCAAAGCTCTTCGATTGTTGGAGAGGTCTGTCAAAAATATCTGCAAGCATATGTTTCCAAAAAGAAGAGTTTAAAAATCCTCCGGTTACTTTAATCGTTTTAGAAGGGCCACCGACTTCTTGAATTAATTGCCAAACTTCGTAGAGATTAAACAACACACCTTCCATTGCCGCTCTTACCATATGTCCTGTGGTATGTTGAGAAGTTAAACCAATGTAGCTTCCAGTAGCTTGCGATTCCCAAATTGGGGCACGCTCTCCATTTAAGTAAGGTAAAAATAGTAAGCCATCTGCGCCAGGTTTTACTCTTTCAGCTAAGAGATTAAGCTCTTTTAGACTTGACTTTTTTTTAGTATCCGCAAATTGATTAACACCTGAATAAAAAATTGACGTTAACCAGCCCAAAACGTTGCCTCCATTGTTTACTGCCCCACCAATAACCCAACGATTTTTTGATAAGTAATAACAAAATGTTCTTCCTTCTGGATCCAGTACAATTTCATCAGTCACCATTCGAATCGCTCCACTGGTACCGATTGTTATAGCTGTTTCCCCTGGTTCCATTGCCCCAACACCAAGATTGGATAAACAGCCATCACTAGCTCCAATCACTAAGTCTGTTTCTGAATCGATAGATAGTTCTTTAGCATATTTTTTTTTAATTCCATGCCATCTATAGTCAACGTCTACTGGTTCAGATAAAGTATCCTCTTTTATTCCTACCAAATTTAAAATGTCTTCATCCCAATGCAAATCATGGATATTAAATAAACCTGTGGCGGAAGCAAGTGAATAATCGATTTTGTATTCACCAGTTAATTGATAAAGAATGTATTCTTTTATCCCAATTATTTTTTTGGCTTTCTCAAAAATAGTAGGAGATGTTTCTTTTAGCCATAAGATTTTACTAAGTGGTGTCATGGAATGAATCGGAGTTCCTGTTTTTCTATACAGCGATTTCCAATCTGTCGTTGCTTTCAACTGAGCTACTAATTCGGTTGAGCGATTATCTGCCCATGTTAAACAATTCGTTAATAATTCATTTTGTTTATCCAGCATTATTACACTGTGCATGGCACTAGAAAAAGAAACAAATTCAATGTGATGTTTGATTGCCAGATCGTTCTTCATCAAAGTACCAATGGTTGAAAGGACCGCTTGGAATATTGCTTTTGGATCTTGCTCTGCCATACCAAGTTTCGTTTGAATAATGTCATATTCTGCATACGCACTATCTATTATTTGTAAATCATCTTGGTATAAAACAGCTTTTGTACTGGTAGTTCCAATATCTACACCAATTATATAACTCTGTTTGTTTATCATATCTTAATCCTCCTTGCTTTGAACGGCATGTCCTCCAAATTCATTTCGCAATGATGCAACTATTTTCTCACCGAATGATTCTACGTTGGTTGAAGCGTATCGTACCATTAGAGACTGAGCGATGACAGGAACAGGAACATGTAGTTTTAAAGCTTCCTCAACAGTCCATTGTCCTTCACCAGAAGAAGCAATAGTCCCATGAATTGCATCCAATTTACTATCTTTTTCGAATGCTGATTGCGTTAATTCCATTAACCAGCTTCGGATAACCGAACCGTTATTCCATACTTTTGCTACGTTCTCCAAATCATATTCATATTCAGAATGATGTAGCACATTAAATCCTTCTGCAATTGATTGCATCATACCATATTCAATTCCATTGTGAACCATCTTCATATAATGTCCACTTCCACTTTTTCCTGCATAAAAATACCCGTCTACAACATTTATATCTTTGAATAACGACTCAATTTTTTTAAAACATTCTCGATCTCCACCAATCATCATACAAGCACCGTTTTTTGCGCCACTTGTTCCACCAGATGTCCCAACGTCAAAGAAACTAATTCCTTTTTGAACAGCTTGTTCAGCACGATTCTTAGAATCTTCAAAATGAGAATTCCCACCATCTATTAATACATCTTTTGATGACAGTTTATCTAACATTTTTTGTGTCATTTGCTCTGTTGGTTTCCCTGCAGGCACCATCAACCAGACTACTTTTTTTTCCGGTAAACAAGTTAACAATTCTTCAATTGATTTTGTAAATACAATCCCCTTTTTTTTGGCCTCTGCTTCTTTAGTTTGATCTGTGTCATATCCTATAACTTGATGGTTCGAAGTTAATAGATTTTCTGCCAGGTTCATTCCCATTTTACCTAACCCAATTAGTCCAATTTTCATACTGAATCCTCCTATAGCTAATTGCTTTTTTTTATTTCTTATAAAAAGACAAGAAAAAGTGAATATATTCCACTTTTCTTGCCTTCCTCATTTATACTCTATTACTTCAGTTCTGGCCAAAACCCCTTGTTGGCTACAATTAACTCATCCAAAATTCCTTTAGCCACTTCTGCACTTGGAATTGTTTTGGAAAGCGTTAATGCTTGCCACAATGTTTGGTAGCTTCCTGTAACATAAGCTTCGACAACTAATTTTTCAACGATTAATTGTTGATGCATCAGAGCTTTTTCAAAAGCGGGTATTTTACCTTGAGTTAATGGTTCAGGACCATCGGTACCTACGATACAGGGAACTTCTACCATAGCGTCGTCATCAAAGTTAGCAATCGCTCCATTATTTTCAACAATCATTAGCATTCTTTCGTGTGTATTAAATGCAATTGCACGAGCTAAATCAACAATAAATGAAGCATGGCTATCAATCGTAAATCCACTATCTTTAGCAGTACCTTTTTCGATAATATTCTTAGCTGCTGTAAAAACAGTTTTCTCTCTTCCGTCCATTACTTCATTTGCACGCGAATAGGTGCTATTTGAATGAGTTACTTCATAATCAGGGTAAAGATAATATTTCAAATAGGTATTAGGTAAGTATCTTGGATTTACCGCTAATAAATCTTTAGCTTTTTTGTGCGTTTCTTGCCAACTTTGGTCCATATGCTGTGTATCAACTTCTACTTTTGTTAAATAACCGTTTTCTGCAACATACTCACGGATTTGAGGTAAATACTCATGTCCTTCTTTGTCTTTAACGCTTGTCCACCATCCAAAGTGATTTAATCCAAAGTAGCGTACTTCTAAGTCACTTGGTTCTTTACCAATAATTTGTGACATTCTTCTTACTGTTCCTACGGGCATATCACAGATGTTTAATACTTTAGCATCCGGGCGCATTACTCGACAAGCCTCCGCTACGATTGAAGCTGGATTAGAGTAGTTCAACATCCAGCATTCTGGAGAATATTTTTCCATATAATCAATAATTTCTAACATACCGCCAATGCTTCTCATTCCATATGCAATCCCACCAGGTCCGCAAGTTTCTTGTCCTATTACCCCATATTTCAATGGAATTTTTTCATCTTGTTCACGCATAGCGTATTTCCCAACTCGTATATGTGCCATACAGAAATCAACATCTGTAAAGGCAGTCTCTGGGTCTGTTGTATATGAAAAGTCGATTTCAGGAGCTTGTTCTTTTAATAAAATTTCAAGTGCATCCCCTAAAACTGCTTGGCGATCTCCATCATTATCATACAATTTCAATGTTTTTATTGGAAAACGGCTAATATTATCTAGCATCATCATAACTATTCCTGGAGTAAATGTACTTCCGCCTCCTGCAATTACAACTGAGAACTTTTTCATTTTAATAACTTCCTTTCATGTTCCTTATTTTAATTATTCTTCTTCTAATTTATTTCCTAAAAACTGATCAACAGCTTTTCTAATACTCTCTACTTGTAAACCATAAACGACTTGTACATTGTGATTTTTGATAATAACTCCGCTTGCTCCTGTATCATTTTTCAATGCTAACTCATCTACTTTATCTGGCTGTTTTAGGGTCAATCTCAAACGAGTATAGCAATTAGTTACTGTATCAATATTTTCTGGTCCACCTAATGCAGCAACAATTGTACTAGCTAACCCGCCTTGAGGTTGAGCTTCACCAGCGGTTGTTTTTTTACTCTTACTTTCGTTGTATTCCTTTTTAGAATATAATTTAGTTTCTTTTCCAGTCTCTTCACGTCCAATAGTTTTAAATCTAA
Organism: Carnobacterium sp.; assembly: GCA_036639135.1. Taxonomy (GTDB): domain Bacteria; phylum Bacillota; class Bacilli; order Lactobacillales; family Carnobacteriaceae; genus Carnobacterium_A. Next base: position 16,833 of record JAVWJE010000003.1, read on the forward strand.
ATTTAGTGATTAAGAAACGAAATGTGAAATAATAAATGGCAAAGAATGCTAGTCCTACTACGATATACATTGGCCATCCTGTTTTTTCAATGCCTAATGGTACATTATATAATAAGAAATCGATAAACCCATTTGGTCCAATTGCTCTTACATTCAACACATTTAATACAACCATACTCAACCCACTCAATACTGCATGCACAGCAAACAACAAAGGAGCGACAAACATAAATGAAAATTCAATTGGTTCAGTTACGCCAGCTACAAATGATGTTACAACTGCGGGAATTAAGATGGCTTTTGCTCTTCCTTTATTTTCGGGGCTAGCTGTATGGTACATTGCTAAGCAAGCTCCAATTAATCCAAACATCTTTGAAATACCACGTGCATCCCAAATAACACTTGAAGATAAAACTTTAATAGTTGGATCTGCAATTTCTGCAAAATAAATATTTCTTGCTCCCTCAAAAACTTGTCCTCCAACTTCCTGAATCCCTCCTAAAGACGTATACAGAAATGGAGTATAAACTAAATGATGCAATCCTGTCGGAATTAATAAGCGCTCCAACATACCATATAAGAAAATTCCAAAGTTTCCACTTTGGTTAATTAATGTCCCTAAACTATTAATGCCATTTTGGAAAAACGGCCATATATAAGTAAATGCAATAGCCAGTAAAACAACTACTGGGATCAACATAATGAATGCGAATCTTGTTCCACCGTATATTTGAAAAGCGTTGTTAAATTCTTTACTAGAGAACTTATTGTGTACCACTGCCGTTACAATCCCCAATATAATACCAAGAAAAACACCCATATCAAGTATTTGTACACCTAAAACCATTGTTTGCCCGGTTCCTTGTAATGAGTCACCTTCAAACAATACGCCACTGAGTTCCATAAATTTGTTCATCGCATTAACAAAAACTAAGTAGCCCAATACTGCAGTAAAGCCTGCTTCAGATTTTTTCTTATTAGCTAAGCCAACTGCTAAACCCATACAAAATATCAAACCTAAATTACTTAAGATTGAAACCAACGACCCTGATAAAATAGCTCCAAATCCCATAGTTATTGGATTATTTAAAAAGGGAACGGTTTCAATTAATTTAGCATTTGTAAACAAATTCCCAATAGCAATTAATATTCCTGCAATCGGCAATATTAATACTGGTATAAACATAGCTTTGGAAAAGCGTTGCATTCCATTCATTATTTTGTCTTTCATCTCTTTACCTCCGATTTTTTGTTTTTTATTCTTTTTGATAAACCTAGCTTATCTTGAAAGCGATTTATTGTATACCTTTTAAGGCATACAAAAAACGTGTTTCATTGTTTTGAAACACGTTTCGGTTTAACTATTGATTTTTTGTTGCATATCATCAAGATACATTTTAAAAATAAACTCTGTTAGCATTAGTAATCTAGGAAAAAAACTATTTGGCAGCATATTACGATCATCTAGCTTGTTATTATCTAATATTTTAAAATTTAAATCCGATATCTCAGCCGCGCTATTCTTCGTTTCTTTTGTAAAAGTGACCGTAAAAATATTTTGTTGCTTTGCTACTAGTAATTTATCGATAATAAGTTTTGTTTCTCCAGACTTCGAAATGACAATGAGCGCTCCTATGTCTTCTAAATTATTTTCATAAACTCCGATTGAATCTGTTCCCGTTGCTATAATCGTTTTTTTACCTAATACTAATAATTTTTTATAGAGATATTCTGCCGCTATTGCAGAAAAACCTGTTGCGTATATAAAAATATATTTTTGTTTCAAATGCAAAACTTTTTGAATAAAGTATTCGATATCTGCTTTGCTATTTTTTTCAAAAAAATCTTGTTGACTAATTCGCAAAAATTCTTCATCATTTTCAGGATAAACATCGCCTGTATTCTTAACCATTGGGAGCAATTGATAATATAAGTCAATAAAACCTGTATAACCCATTTTTTTAGCTAAACGAATAACAGTTGAAGGTGAAGTATAATTATCTTTCGCTATACCGCGTACTCCCATCTCTAACACTTTGTCTATGTGTTCAATAATATAATATAGTATTTTTTCATCTAATTCTGAAAGTTTTTTTCCTTGAGTTAGCTTATTAATATAATTCAATTATTATCACTCCTATGTTGATAAGATAGTAGTTAATTTATAACCTGTCTCGCATAATATTCAAAAATAACTTTTCTTTTATCATTGGATACTGATAAACCAACAATATAATGTTTACTTGTCTTAAAGTAGGATTAGTCGACTAACTGTTTTCGTTCATTATAAAAATTCTTATATGCCATATAGCTGGCAATGACTGAAGCAATACTTGTTGTTGAAAGCAGCATAAACGTTACCATAATTTGGTATTTTATGGCATGAGTTGGATCAACTCCTGCAAACATTAGACCGGACATCATGCCTGGTAAACTAACCAATCCAACTGTTTTAGCTGAATCAATCGTGGGGGACATCCCTGCTTTAATGCTGTCTCTGACAATAGAAATAGAAGCTTGTTTTAAATCCGCTCCTAGCGCTAACTTTTCTAAAATTTGCTGTCTTTGGTCAGTAAACTTTCCATTTAAATTTCGATAGCAAATACCAATCGCGATCATCGAATTGCTCGCTATCATACCTGTGATAGGGACGATTTGAGAGGGTTTGAAGACAAGTGAACCTGACAGCATTAAAATCAATAAGGTAAGAGAAGTTGCCGTTAAAATAGCTATGAAAGAAATTTTAAACGCATGAGGTAGTCCTTGACTTCTTTTTCCTGCATTATAAGATGCATTAAAGATAATAACCAATACCATTGTAAATGTAACAATATTATTATCCAGTTTAAAGACATACCCTAGAACATAGCCAACTAAAAATAATTGAAGGACAGCTCTAATGACTCCTACAACAATATCTTTTCCTAAATCTAGTTTTTCTCGATAAACAATTGCCAAAGCTACAAAAACTAGTCCTAAAGCAAAAATCAACGAAGTATTATTAATTCTCAAGTCCATCTTTTTTTTTCACTCCCCCATTAATGATTTTAATCACTCGATCTGATTCCGCCACTTCACTTTGGTTATGTGTTACCCACAATACAGTAACCTTTTTAGTTTCATTCATTTCTTGAACAAAGCGACCAATCACTTTTTTGTTTTCTTCATCTAGTGCGCTAGTAACCTCATCAAGCAAAAGAACCTCAGGCAAAATAAGCACATTTCGTATCAGTGCAATTCTTTGCTTTTCTCCACCTGATAAGTCATTAATTTTTTTTGTTAAATAAGTTTCGTTTAGTCCTACTTTATCTAAATAACGAATCGCTTTTTTTTCGTCAAACGTTTCTTGCCTGATTTCATACGGAAAAGCTAGATTTTCTTTTACTGTTTTTCCAAATAGTGTTGCTGTTTGAAAGCAATACGATACTTCTTTGCGATACGCAATCGGATCATACTCTTCAACATCCTTTCCCTTGTACTTAATGGTCCCAGATGTTTGAGAAAGCATAGAAGCTATTATTTTTAACAGGGTACTTTTACCACTTCCGGATGGTCCGGTGATGGTCACAAACTCTCCTTTTCCTATAGAAAAAGTTGCATCACTTAAGATTAGTTTATCCCCCACTTTAAAACTTAAATGGTTTAATTCAATTATCGGCTCGTACATAAGTATTCTCCTTTTTTTAAAAAAATTCTTTTAAATAAGTACAAAAAAAGTTGCTCTTTTAAAGAGCAACTTTCATTATAACAAGGAATAAAGCAAAGAAACAAATAATGTTTCTTTTTCATTTTTATTACAACTGTTTTCCAATTATTCTTACAGTTACTTAAAAGCTCTAAACAACGTCGCCTCTCCATGCAGAGATGCCACCCATTACGTTTGTAACAGTAAAACCTTCTTGTGCTAGGTATTGGCACGCCTTTGATGAACGGCCTCCTGAATGACACATAACAAAATACTCTTTATCTTTTTTCAACTGATTTATTGCAGCTGGAAATTCGCTTAATGGCACATGAATGGCTCCTTCAACGTGACCGTTATTCCACTCATCTAATTCGCGAACATCAACTAAAGGACGCTTCGTTGTTTTTTTCCACTCTTGTTCGAATTCTGGCATTGAGATTGATTGATACATTATTTTACCACCTTATCTGAATGAACTACAGAATAGAGAGCAAACGCGCCATCTAAGTTTCTAGCAGTAAATCCGTTTTGTTTTAAGATACGTTCTGCAATATAACTACGTAATCCACTTTGACAACTAACAATAATAGGTTGTTCTTTTGGCAGTTCGTTTAACCGTTCACGCAAATTATCCAATGGAATGTTTAGTGCATCTTTAAGTTTTCCGTTGTTTTCTAATTCACTCTCTGTTCGTACATCTACTAACAACCAGCCTTCTTCTTGCTTACTTTCTAATTCATGCCATTGAATAGATTCAGATAAGCCTTCCATTATATTCGTTGCTGCATAACCTGCCATATTAACAGGATCTTTAGCTGAACCGAATGGTGGAGCATAAGTGAATTCTAATTCTGGCAAGTCTTCGACAGTCAACCCACCTTTGATAGCCGTTGCTATGATATCCATTCTTTTATCTACGCCATCTTCTCCGATAGATTGTGCTCCGTAAATTTTTCCATTAGTAGCATTGAATAGTAGTTTTAATAAAATCGTACTTGCATTAGGGTAATATCCTGCATGATTTTTGCCTTGAATATGAACAGTATCATATTCTAATTCAGATTGTTTCAATTGACGCTCATTTAGGCCTGTTGATGCGGCTACTACATTGAATACACGCACAATTGCTGTACCGATGCTGCCTTTATTTTTTCTTTCTAAACCGCTAATCACATCTGCAACTTGTCTGCCTTGACGGTTAGCAGGTGAAGCTAGAGCAATCATCGTGTCTTCGCCAGTAATTTGTTGTTTAACGATGATCGCATCTCCAACAGCATAAATATCTTTGACACTTGTTTCGTAAGTTGAATCCACAACAATTCCGCCACGGATCCCCGTTTCTATATTAGCCGTTTTCGCAACTGTTGTCTCTGGAATAACACCAACAGACATTAACGTTAAATCACTTTCTAATTCTTCTCCATTTTCTAAGACCACCACGCGACCTTTTTCTTTAAAGGCACTAGCCGCAAGATTTGTGTACAATTTAACGCCATTTCTTTCTAATTCTTTTGTTAAATAAGCAGCCATTTCTTCATCAAAAGGAGGCAAAACATGTGGAGCTTTTTCAATAATCGTTACATTAATCCCACGATTAACCAAGCTTTCTGCCATTTCTAAACCGATAAATCCAGCTCCAATAACTACTGCTTTTTTAGATTGGTATTTTTCAACATGTGCCGTAATTTTATCTACATCTGGTACTGAACGCAGTGTGAAAACATTTTCAGCTTCAGCTAATCCTTCAGTAGGAGGAACAAATGGTTTAGAACCAGGGGAAAGAATCAACTTATCATACGTTAACGTATAAGTTCCTTCTTCAGATTTCACTTCTACTTCTTTTTTATCTGAATCAATAGACATAGCCTCACTATTCGGACGTACATCTAATGCAAAACGTGCATGCAATTGTTCAGGCGTTTGGACCAATAAGTCGCTTCTTTCTTCAATCTCACCTGCGATATAATAAGGAAGACCACAGTTAGCAAATGACACATACGGACCCTTTTCTAATACAATAATCTCTGCTGTTTCATTTAACCGTCTTAATCTTGTTGCTGCAGACATGCCACCTGCTACCCCGCCAATAATAACTATTTTCATTATCCTTTTCCTCCTCTGATAGAACCTGTCCAGCCTGACATTCCACCGCGTACATTAATGACATCTTGTCCTTTAGCTAATAATATTTTTGTAGCTTTCTTACTGCGCATTCCAGATTGGCATATGACATAAGTTGTTCCTTTTGTTATATGATTTGCTACTTTTCCAAGCGGGACATTTTTAGCTCCGGAGATATGCCCTGCATTGAACTCATGTGGTTCACGAACGTCTAAAATTTGAGGTTTTTCGACTAACTTATTTTCTAACTCTCTTGCAGAAATAGTGGGTACTTTTTTAAAAAACATATTATTCCTCCTAATTTTGCGTACTTTTATAGTTAACTCTACTAAAACAAACGACTATTGCATTAGTTAGCTGTTTATCTTATCTTTTAATACAATTTGTATACCTTAGTTGTAAATTCATTATACCTATAAGGGTATTTTTTGTAAAGCATTTTACCTACAAAAAAATTTAATAAATTGAATGCTTTTTTAGTGATTTTTGAGATTTAAAGTGTGAAAATGGACAAGTTAGTATCTTTTTCGTTTCACTTATCCAAAACTTTTTAGGTCTCAAATA
>JAVWJE010000003.1:23212-49711 GCA_036639135.1 Carnobacterium sp.
AATAGGTAATAGTGAGTTTTTTAGTCACGAACACCTTATGTATTTAGCCTGATTATCTATTCATTGAAAAAGAAAGGATAAAACCCACCCTACAAAAAAAGATTGAGCACAATTACCTCAATCTTTTTTTGTTTCTATTTAATTATTATCAATTTTATCTGAAAAAGTAAATACACTAACTAATTTAAATCTACCTAATTTAAATCTAACCTACAGCGCTTGAATAACCACTCTGTTTCTACCCTGGTCTTTAGCTAAATACAAACAACGATCTGCTAAACGAAATAAATTTTTCAAGTCTTTATTTTTAGTTGAAGCTACGCCTATCGAAACCGTTACTTCCACAACCTTACCATCTTCAAGTTGAAACGGTTTTGAAGCTACATCTTCTCTTATTTTTTCAGCTATTTGGTCTAATTCGTTAGGTGTAAGATCATTTAAGATTAAACAAAATTCTTCACCACCTACGCGATAAATATGTTGATTCTCTGGAGCATTTATTCTAAGAATAATGGCAAGCTGTTGCAAAACTAAATTGCCATTTGCATGCCCATGTGTATCATTAATCGTTTTAAAATAATCAATATCTAATATTAAAAAAGCTGTATTACTAATATTTTGGTTCATTTGAATGATTTGCCATTGCTTATTGAACTCTCTCATATTTAATAAGCCAGTTAAAAAATCTAGCGTTGCATATTCTTTTTCATTTAGATACATATACCTGCCTCGTATCATATCTTCAATAAAAAGAGTGTCTAACATGAGTACTGCTGAAGATGTCAGCATAAATAATAAGGATACTAGCAAGCTAAGAATATAATTGTGGGTTATGTAAAATATATTAAACCCTGATGCAACTACAAAAATGGTATTGAATAGAAGCAATGTCATATATTTATTAAAATATGTAGGCAAATGTTTATACACAATGGGTATCAAAATTCCAATAACTATATAAGTTATTGCTGAAAGGATGGATGCTGTATTAATTCCCCAATATAAACGCAAAATTGAGATTAGAACCGTTATCGGAATAGAATACGAAGGACCAAAGTAATAAATTAACAATATGATAATGATATGCCTCAAATCAACTTTAATACTTCCTGACAGATTCACAGAAAAAAGCATCAGTAAGAGACTAGCAAATCCTGCAAATAAAAGAATCATTGTTTTTTGTCGTTTACTTAAAGTAAAATCTTTTTGGTTTGGAATTAATTTAATGACTACATATGACATCATACTGATAATCGATATATTGGCAATCATATTTAGAAAGTTTAATTTAATTATTTTAACGTCCTCCAATCATCTAGTTTAGTTAACGTGTTTATCTTTATTGCTTATAGTGAGCTTTAATGATTTTTGATGGTCTTCCAAAATGATAGCCTTGCTGAAGGTGAATGCCTTGTTCTTTGAAATCATCACTAGTCTCTTGGTCTTCAATACCTTCTATCACTAGTTCTAGTTGATAGGTTTTTGCAAAGTGTTCCCAAGCTTTTAGAAAAAGGTGACATGATTCATCATCTAGCCCTCTATGAACACATTTTATTAATGAGAATTTTATTTGATCAATGTATTCAACATATTTTAACACTTGTTCTAAAGAATTCCGCCCTGAACCCACATCATCTAAAGAAAGAACATATCCTTTTTCTTTTATTGATAACATGGCGCTTTTTAGGTAGCCATCAATCATTTCAGCATCTAAAAACTCAGCTGATTTAACAAACAGTATCGGTGCTTCGGTTATTTCTATCGTCAACTGCTTTCTATAGGGTTTCATTGTATTCAGAAATAAGTGCGTTTCTCTATACAACAACTGTTTAGGTGCTAAATTGAAAGAAAAATTTACTGTTGGAAATAATTTCACTAATTCTGTTAGTTCCTTTTGAAACCACTCTAAAAAAAGAGCATGCTTTTGTTCATCATTAATAATTTCTTCCATAACGGAAGCAGGATAATACGGGCTTTGTAATTTATTTCTTAATAAAATTTCATAACCGAGAATATGATTGTTCTTCACATCTACTTTCGGCTGAAAATGAAACTGAAATACGTCCATATAAAACCTCCTTTTCTATTGATAGAATCGGCTATTTTTATTAGAAGTTAATCCGATTCTTTATTTGTATATTTCCAATCGGAGGTTTTAGCCCACATATGGTCGAAAAAATGAATGTCTCTGTAATTTTCTTCCAAATAAAAAGGCGGTTGTTTCACAAAACTATAAAAAAATCTATGAGTAACAAGTTAGTAAATAAGGATAAGTAAGTTGTTCTTTTTTACATTTTCATATTAGTCTCATTTCTAGTATCAGATAAACTCTGCTTGTTTACTCTTTTATATCATGTCTTCTTTTCAAATCCAAACAAATTTAATCATTTGCTCTGTTATTTTTCATTATTTTGTCTTAATTGTTCACATTTAATACTTAGATGCTTCAACTTCACTATTCCTTTAAACCCAAATAAAAAGGTCTTATCAATTAAGTCATGATAAGACCTTTATTTTTTAAAATTTAATGGCGCTCTACAACTTGACTAAACTTGTCATATAGATCATCCATCACTATAAAACGGGCTTCTCTGATAACTTCTTTTCCTTCTGCAAAGAGTAACAACGCTGGAACTGTAAAAACAGTAAACTGACTTGCTACTTCTGGAACGTCATCCGCACTAACTTGAATCGGATGGATGGTAGGAAACTCTTTCAACATTTCTTGCACTTGGGGTTGGATGCTATGGCAAACACTACAGTTTTCTCTTGAAATATAAACAAATGAAAAGTGATGTGCTTCAATAAATTCTAAAATTTCTTTTAATGATTTAGCTTGTGGAAATGTATTCATCCTCTGCCTTCTTTCTATTAAGTGTTCGTTTTATTCGATTAGATCAAATTTTGTTGTCAGCACATCTTGTGTTACTGGACCTACGATTCGCTCTCGGATGACTCCTTGGCTATCAATAATATAAGATGTTGGCAATGATTGAACACGGTACAGATTAAACATCTTTTGCGTGCCATGAACGTTTGTATAGTCGACGTCAAACTCATCTAAAAAAGACTGAACGTTTGCAAGATCTGTTTCTGAAGTATTGACGTTTACTCCTAACACAACAACCTCATCTTGTGCTGTCGAAAATTCTTTTAGATGTGGCATTTCTACTTTACAAGGTGGGCACCAACTTGCCCAGAAATTTAAAAATACTTTCTGTCCACGGTAATCTGATAACTTAATGACATTCCCATCCATATCCTCGGCTTCAAATTCATAAGCAAGTTGGCCTGAGTTGTTCCCCTCTTCAAGGACTTTTTCTTTTTGTTGTAATTGAGTATCTGTGGTTGCTTGTTTTTCATCTTGTCTCTCTTGAATAAAATCAAAACCAAAATCTACAAGAATCCATACAAGTGCCACTCCTAAAATAACCCAAATGATTTTTTTCATTTTTATGCACCTCGTTTATCCTAATAATTCAAATTTCGTTCCTTCCAATAAATGAGCTACCCACTCAGATAAACTCTCCAACGTACCTGTAAGAAGCAGAATACCTAGTATAATTAAAACTACACCACCTGTCTTCATGATCAAATTGCTGTATTTTAAGATGTTTTTTAATTTGCTAATAAAGAAAGAAACAAGTAAAAATGGTAAAGAGAAACCCACTACATACAATACTAAATACAGTAATGGAGGAGAGCCAACTGCATTGCCTAATAACAAAATAGAAGAAAATATTGGACCAATACAAGGTGTCCAACCTGCAGCAAAACCTAATCCTACTAAAAATGTAGAAAAGAAACTGACAGTCTTGTTCGCTTTTAAGAATCGATAATCTCCAGATAAAACCGGGATATTAAGAAATCCCGTGGTTATAAGTCCCATAAAAATAATTAATAAGCCAGCTAATCGCTGCAACAGCATACTAATTGATCCAGTCATCAGCTGACTAAAGACATCTCCTAAGTAACTCATTCCCAAACCTAAACTAATATAAACAACAGATACCCCTGATAAGAAAACAAGGGAATGCAACAATACATTTTTTTTGAATTCAAAAGATTGGTTTTCTTTGACTTCTTGAACATTTTTACCAGTAATATACGAGATATATAAAGGAAGCAACGGAAGTGTACAAGGAGATAAAAACGATAAAACCCCTGCGCCAAAAGCTACCCATAAAGTTAAGTCCGTTCCGATTGTTTTTGCCTCCTTAATAATAGGACTAAAAGTAGACTCCATTCAATTGCAGTGAGTGCAATTAGTTCTGGAGTAACAATAAAGCCAAAATATAAAATCGCTTGTTTTTTAGTTAGGATTAAATGAAGGACTAACCCTAGCAAGCTTACATACATCCATCTATTTCCTTTTAAGGGTACAATAGAAAAGAATAAGAGTAAACCCGAGAACAGCACTATTAACCCAACTGTTAGTGTACTCTTATATAAGTAGTAATAGTAAATATGATTCACTAGTCCTATTAATGAAATAAGCTGGAATACAGACACAAGCGTTTCATGATTTTCCCTTTCCTGTGTCAGATAACGAATAGCACGGTAGGTTAGCACTAAAATAAAACTTAGTGATACCTCTTTAGTAGAGAGAATTAATGCCCGATATGGCAACTCTAAGATTTCAGAAATATGAGTCACCCCATTTAAAACAAAAGCTATTAATAAAAAATAAAATACGTTGTCGACAAATAAATGTAAATGATTCTTTTTTTTACTTGTTATTGCCGGTGAAAGAATCCACCATAATCCACTTCCGATGCTGATTAAGAGTAAAGGAACAAAAACTAAATTCGATAATAAATTCAACACGATTAAAACTCCTTTGCCTTTTACTCAACCATTACGTGCTATTATACGCAAGGGGGTATTAATTGTAAAGTCTTTTAACTCATTTCTTATTTACTGCCTTAAAACCTTTTTTAGCGCTATCACTCATCTCTTAACTGTATTATTGTTTCCATTTGTTTTCATTTGTTTGACTTTGTTTGTTTTTAATGATAGATTTCACTGTATAGAGTTTTAGCTTTTTATTGCTTTCACTTAATTGTGAGCGTATTCAAAGCAAAACAAAAAATCACAAGATTTAAATCAATCGTTTTACATAGATTAGTCTATAATGGATCTACGTTTGAGTTGTTCACCTAAAATTCTATCAGTTTGTTGCATTAAATAAGGAGGAGTTTAAATGATCACTATCGAAAATGAGTATTTATCTATCAACATTAAAGAAAAAGGGGCCGAGTTAGCAAAAGTTTACAATAAAGTAGACGGTTTTGATTATCTTTGGTCAGGAGACAGCAAATACTGGGGAAGGCATGCTCCGGTATTGTTTCCAATTATAGGTAAATTAAACCAAGATGCTTACACGATCGAAGAAAAAGAATACACAATGAGTCAACATGGTTTTGCTAGAGACTTCAATTTTGAACTAGTTGACCAGAGTGACAATCATGCTCGCTTTTGTCTGACAGATAACGAACAGACTCAAATGATGTACCCTTTTCAATTTAAATTAGAAATCAATTATATCTTAGAAGGAAAAGAACTAGCTGTTCAATACAAGGTTAAAAACCTTAGTGAAACAAACAGGATGCCATTTGCTTTAGGTGCTCATCCAGGATTCAACGTTCCTATAAATGATACAGGTGTCTTTTCAGATTACAACTTATCTTTTGAGCCAGCTTTAAAAAATTCTCTTCAAGTAGTAGAAATTGATGACGGCCCATTCCCTTTTATTACAGGAAAAAATAAAGATTTAGCATTAACAAAAGAAAATGTGCTAAGTCTCGACTATAAAACTTTCGATAGTGGGTTATTAATTTTAGACGACGTTGTGAATACCGTTACTTTATCTAGTCCTCTTTCTAAAAACAAGATTACATTAGAAGTAAGCGACTTCCCTTATTTAACGTTATGGACGGTTGAAAACAAACAGGCTCCATTTTTATGCATCGAACCTTTCTACGGATTGCCTGATCAAATAGGTAAAATAGGCGATTTATATAACAAAAAAGGCAACTGTATTTTAAATCCTTTAGATACTAAGAAAATGCAATTTTCAATGACATTCGAGTAATTTTAAGACAAATAAAACAAAAACACCAAGACAATTGTCATGGTGTTTTGTTTTATTTGTTCTAGTCTCTAAGATTTAATTAATTGGCCTAAGCGTGATTAATTTTCCAATTAACCCTACTTTAATGCCTTCCGCAATTTTATCGGTTCTGGTTTCATGGACTAATTGAAATTTATTTTTTTTAACAATTTCTTCATTTTTACTTTCGAACTTCCCTTTGAATGGTTCGTTTGAACCTTTTATTAAGATGACAATCACTTTAAAACCAGTCTTATCGACAATACAAGGGCTGTAATGAAGTGTTGAGCTGTACATTTCAATTAGTGTGCCTGCTGGTACGAAAAATATCTTCGCATCCTCTTGCGCGTTGAAAATGCCTTCTATAGCTTGCTCTCTTTTCCCTAAAACCATTAGTACATCTGTTAATACGATATTTACTTCGCTTCCTTGATGGTATTCATAGGCTGAAAAAGCAGTGTTATTACCCGCACACTCGCCTGCTTCTACTGGAAGACCTGCATAAACATCCGCTTCAATTCTTTTAATGATTTCAAATTTTTCTAACTCATCATTAGATGGAGAGTAACTATTTCCTTCTTTAGGAATGGCAATATTCTTTTCTGCATACTCTTTGATAGCCGTAATATCATAGCCCTCAAGAATATTTCCATAAGCTTTAAATTCCGAACTGGTTACATCGTGTATTGTGTAATTTTGATTTGCTTTACGAACCGCTTGTATTTTCTCCAATTTTTTCATCCCTTTTAAAAAAAATATCTTTAAGAGATACCAAGACAACACAAAAGCCATCTTTTAATCTCTTAAAGTCTTTTTGATTTGATTATTTTATTTTATCAAAATAAGGTACAGCCGTTTCTGCTAATACAGCATTTAATTCTTCAATATTTTTCTTCCCAACTGTATTCATCCACTCTTTACCAGCTTCTTCGCCATCTTTAGCGAATACTTCAATACCATTAGCCCAAGTTGCACGGCCACACAAAACGCCGTTGAATTGAGAACCTGCTGCATGAGCAAATTTCAATGTATCTTGGAACATTTTAGCAGATACACCAGCACTTAAGAAGATAAACGGCAAGTCTGTCGCTTTACTTTGTTCAACAAAGTATTGTGTTGCTTCTTCTTTAGTATAAACGGGTGTATTGTCTCCGTTGTATCCTTCAACATAAGCCATGTTTACAGGTACTTCTACTTTTAATACATCCACTTTGTATTGCGGTTTAGAAAATTCTTTCATCATTTCGTTTACTTTATGAGGTTTTACTTTCGCATATTCTGGGCTCTTAGCATCGTCATTTTTTGCATCATAAGATACTAATTCTAAGAAAAAGGGAATATCTTCAGCAGCACATTCTGATCCAAGTCTTTCCATGTAAACATGTTTGTAATCGTTGATTTTTTGATCTTCGTCCACATCATAATACAATAGGAATTTAATCGCATCTGCCCCAGCTTCTTTCAAGCGATAAACAGACCAATCTTCTAATAAGTCTGGTAAACGACCTGGTTCAGTAGCATCATAACCCGTTTTTTCATAAGCCACTAATAAACCTGTTCCATCAGCACGCAATTTAGCTGCTGGCAAACCGTATTCTGGATCTAATAAAATAGAAGTAGAATAAGGTGTCAATTCTGAAGAGATAACTTTTTTAAACTCAACGATATCTTCTTCGTTAGCTGGCTTGTTTGCTGCTGCAGCCAACATTTTTTTTAATGAACCCCGTTGATCAATCGCTAATGCTGCAATTACGCCTTTATCGTTTGATAATTTTTTTAAACTTGCTAATTTATTTGGTGTCATTTGTCTCATCCATCCTCTTAGTTTAATTTTTTTAATGTAACTTTTTTATAATACTCATTAAATAACTCATTGTTAATAAATCCAGTTTGCTTTTCAATGGTGTTTAGCATGCCTGTTGTCATACCCGTTTTCATCACTTCAACATCATCAGCATCCACTGCAATTGCACTAGCTAATCCTGCAACCGTTGAATCTCCTGAACCGACAGGGTTTACGACGTCTATTTTCGGAATGGTTAAGCGGAAAAATTCTGTGTTGTGTTTCACTAGTGCACCATCTGCTCCTAAAGAAATGACAACCCACTCTACACCTTCAAATAACGAATTCGTTGCTAAAACATCTTGTAATTCAATCAAATCATGGATTGGTTTTCCTATCAATTGAGCAATTTCTTCTTGGTTTGGTTTAATTAAGAAAGGTTTATGTTTGCTTGACAAACTAACTTTTAATGGCTCACCAGAACTATCTAATAAAACAGGAATTTCTTTAGTTGCTGCAATCTCAATCATTTCTGCATACAACTCTAGGCTTAATCCTTTAGGCAAACTTCCTGATATCGTTACTACAGATATGTCATTTAAGCTATTTTCAAAATGTTTTAAAAAATTTGCTTCATCCCTATCTGTTAGTAAAGGACCTGTTTCCAATATCTCTGTTTGTTGCATATCATCGTGTAAAATAGCGATACAATTACGTGATTCTTGATCGATTGGCATAAAGTTGTGTTTTATGTTGATTTCATCTAATTTTTTTTTGATAAATTGACCAATTGTTCCTCCTAAAACACCAGATGCAACTACGGGAGAATTCAGTTGGTGCAACACACGCGCAACGTTCAACCCTTTTCCACCAGCCGTTTTAGTTACTTCTGTTACTCTATTAACACTATTTAATTGCAGTCTTTCTAGTGGATAAGAAATATCTACAGATGGGTTCATCGTAACTGCTAAAATTGATTTAGCCATAATCACAGCTCCTTTTTAATTAATCGTGGTAATAGCCTTCATCCCATAAATCTAATTCTTTTTTAAAGAAATCCGGATTATTATTTTGCTCAGCATTTTTTGGCGCAAGGTTATCAATTTTTTCAATCAACTTTTTATTTTCAGCTGTTTCTTTGTATTCAGCATTTAAAAATACTGAAACAATGTCTTCTGCTAAGAATTTACCGACCGTTGTTCCACCAAAACCAATAACGTTTGCATGTAATTCTTCTGTTACGTATTTAGTGATTGCAGCGTTACTAACTAATGCAGCCCGAACACCTTCGTTTTTGTTTGCAGCTACTGTGATACCCACACCTGTTCCACATAAAACGATTCCTCTATCGGCTGTTTTATTGCTAACCAATTCTCCAACTTTTTTACCATATATTGGGTAATGTGTGCGGCTTGTGTCATAAGCTCCTACATCAATCACTTCATGTCCTTGTTCTTTTAGAAAGTTCGAGATATCTATTTTTACGTCTGTTACAATATGATCGTTTCCGATAGCAATAATCATTTTCTTATTCCTCCTAGTTGGTTTACGGTTAATAGTATTTAGATCATTTTTTCAAGCATATCTACACGAACTTGGTGACGTCCGCCTGCATATTCGATTTCTAAATAAGAGTCTACAATACTTTTTGCTAATGCTAGTCCAACAATACCGGCTCCAATTGCAATCGCTTTCGCTCCGTTGTGCTCTGTTGTCATATGTGCCGTTCTTTCTTCTGTAACATTCGCTGTAATCATACCTTTAAGCTTGTTGCTTGCCATAAACGAACCTGCTCCGAATTCATCAAACATAATTCCACGGTCTGCTTGTCCTTCTAAAACTGCAGTAGAAACCAATTTTGAAGACTCAATGAAATCTTCAGCTGGTTCTTCTGTTGTATCAAAAACTGTATGGTTTTTTTCTTGTAAGTAACTTTTAATCCTTTCTTTTAATACGAATCCTTTTTCGTCTGAACCTAATGCGATTTTCATTTTTATAATCTCCTTTAATTCTCTTTTTATATTTTATTTCTTTTTAGTCCCTGTCAATTTAACTTTGGTATATTGTTGATAATGTGACAATGTCTCACTAGTTAATTGACGATTTGTAATGAGGCAATCAATATCATAAAGATTATAGAATTGATAAAAATCATCTTTATTCAGTTTGTGGTAATCAGTCAAAATATATTTTATTTGTGCATTATTCAATGCTTTCTTTTGTGTTTGACCTTCTTCTGTATCCGCCGTCATAACACTTTCATTTCGGATGCCATTTACTCCAACAAATGCACGATTGAATTTTAGTTTCTCAATTGTTCCATTCGTTAATTCTCCAACAAATGCTCCAGAACGTTCTCTGAATGTCCCACCCGTTAAAACAATTTCAATTTGTGGTCGTTCCTTTTGGAAGTTTTCAAATACAGGAAGACTGTTCGTAACGACTCTTAAGTAATCTACTTGAATATAGCTTGCTAAAAGTTCTAATGTTGTACCTGGTCCAATAAAGATCGTTTCACCATTTTGAATCTCAGCAGCTGCAATTTGAGCAATTTCACGTTTTTCTTCTATATGAAGTTCTCGCTTTTCAATATGAGAAGCTTCGTAAACAATACTGCTTTTGACACTCTGAGCTCCGCCGTGAAGACGAATAATTTTTCCGCTTTCAGCTAACTCATCTAAGTCTCTTCGGACAGTCATATCAGATACATTCAATTTTTTTATTAAATCGGCCGTTTTTACGGTACCGCTTTTATTTACTTCTGATAGAATAGTGAGCAATCGATCCCTTTTCATTTCTTTCTCCTTTCTTACAGGATTATTTTTTTATTTTTAAACTATTTGTTTGGTTTTTCTAATACAAACATAAACTAACATTTATCCAATCAATTGTCAACATTCCTTTGATTTTCTCTCTTTTATTTTTTTGTAGTTTAATCCATCTTTCAAAAAATCTACTATATATAGGCTTTAGTGGGCACTTTCTTTTTGTTTGTTTTTATAATACACTTTTTCATGTAATAAATTTTTCTATATTTTTATAAAATAAAGCAAAAGAAAGCGTTGACTTTTGTTTTATTCGAGTTATACTAGGAGACATAGAACATAAACAAACATTATCAATCACCAACGAACAGGAGGTTTAAATTATGATAGCTGTACACTCAGATAAGGTAAACACTTTATTTTTACCCGATTCTATTTTTCTATCTGAACAATCAACTAAAGAAGCTGTTTTTAAAGATATTGCTGAACAGCTCCTTCAAAAAGGTTTAGTAAAAGAAACATTTTTAGAAAATTTAATAAAGAGAGAGGAATCTTTCCCAACCGGAATGGATTTATCAGTGGTAAATGAATCTTTACCTAATATTGGTATTCCACACACTGAAGGAGAGTTCGTCAACACAAGATGTGTTATCCCAGTGAAACTAATGACACCGGTATCATTTGACAATATGATTAATCCTTCCGTCTCTTTAGAAGTAAGTTTTCTCTTTATGATTTTAAACAATGATCCGGGAGCACAAACCAATATTCTTTCTGACATTATGGGATTCATCAGTACTACTAATCCAGAACAATTGGCTGAATTCTTTAGTTATACAGATAAAGAAAAAATTTATCGTTTTTTACAAGAAAAATTTTAATAAAAAGAAACATAAAAAAATTATATAGGAGGAAAAAATAATGATTAAAATTTTAGCAGCATGTGGAGCAGGGGTTAACTCAAGTCACCAAATTAAAGACAGCATTGAAACAGAAATGGCAAACAGAGGGTACAATGTGCAAGCGGATGCAGTTGTTGTTAAAGACATCAACGAAGAAATGATGACTAAATATGATATCTTTACTCCGATTTCTACTCCTGATTTAGGTTTTGTTATTCCAATTCCAGTTGTTGAAGCAGGTCCAATTTTATATAGAATTCCAGTAATGGCTATTCCTGTATTTGATGAATTAGAAAAGACAATTAAAGACAACAACCTTCAATAAAAATTAATTTAAAAGGAGTTAAAATGATATGTTAGACGGTATAGTAAAATTTTCCAATATGATTTTCCAACCCTTAATTGATTTAGGATCTGCACCAATGATGTTAATTCTATTAACACTTTTCGCCTTAATCATGGGCGTCAAATTTTCAAAGGCTCTTGAAGGCGGTATTAAACTAGCCGTCGCATTAACAGGTATGGGAATGGTTATAAACATTTTAACCTCTGCCTTTTCTAAATCTTTACAGGCTTTCGTAGCCAATACAGGAATCGAATTATCTATTACTGACGTTGGTTGGGCACCTTTAGCAACCATTACGTGGGGATCTCCTTACACATTATTTTTTCTTTTGATTCTAGTTATCATTAATATGGCAATGTTAGCTTTAAACAAAACAAATACACTGGATGTCGATATTTTCAACTTCTGGCACCCAGCACTACTTGGTATTATCATTTTATACTTCTCTAAAAACTTGTTTATCGCTACATTATTCGTAGTCTTTATCGGTGTATTGAAATTCATCAATTCTGATTTAATGAAACCTACTTTTAATGACTTGCTTAATATGCCAGAACAAAACCCTACAACTACTACCCATTTAAACTTTATGTTAAACCCTATTATCATGTTATTTGATACTATTTTTGATAAATTCTTCTACAAACTTGATAAATATGACTTTAACGCTGCTGAATTAAACAAAAAAATCGGATTCTGGGGTTCAAAATTCGCAATTGGTTCTTACCTAGGTGTCTTTGTTGGTTTATTAGGCCAACAACCTCTTACTGAGATCTTTACTTTAGCCTTTACAGGTGCTGTTTCTCTTGAATTATTCTCAATCGTTGGTTCTTGGTTTATCTCAGCTGTTGAGCCTCTTTCACAAGGGATTACAAACTTCATGGCTAAGCGTTTCCCTGGACGCAAATTGTTTATCGGAATTGACTGGCCTTTCTTAGGTGCTCGTGCTGAAATGTGGGCTACTGCAAACATCTTAGCTCCTGTCCTTTTAATTATGTCTCTATTCTTACCAGGAAATGCTATTCTTCCACTTGCTGGAATTATCGCTATCGGATTAACACCTGCTTTGTTGGTTGTCTGTCGTGGTAAAATGTTAAGAATGATCATTATCGGAGTATTCATGTTACCTATCTTCTTATGGTCTGGTACAATGATTGCACCATTAATTACAGAAACTGCACAAAACGTTGGCGCTTTCCCATCGAGCTTAGAATCGACTCAAATGATTTCTCACTCAACTAAAGAAGGTCCTGTTGAAGGAACCGTAGCTATTCTTATTGGTAAAGCTGTTAGCAACCCTACAGCAAAAGCTATTTTCTTCGCTGTAGGATCACTTGCAGCATACTTAGTCTTATTTATCTGGTATGCAGGCAAAATGAAAGCACGCAACAGAGCTTATCTGACAGAAAACGAACCTGGTTTAGCTCCTGCCGGAGAAAAAGGCACTATTTAAAACTTCAGTATCTAAAAGAGCAGTAAAACTCTTAATTTGAGTTTTACTGCTCTTTTTTTATTTTTTCTCTTATGTAAGTTTTTCAGGTTCTACGTCAACTAACGTTGGTTAAAAATAATAGTCTTAACTATTCATATTTTTAACCTGTCTTGTAGCTTGTATTAAGCGGCTACAGAACAGGTATTTTTTTGTTCTTCGTCCTCATTCTTTCTAACCTTCGGTTTCATATTAAAGTGTAACCTATCCACAATGGTCTTTAACAATGGGGATTTTAGCTGTAAAGGTTGCTCTGCAAGATCTACACAAGAATCTTTGTTTTTTTAATAAGAGATAAGTTGGATAAATTTCTGACATTGGTAGGGGAATACGAGACAATTGAGTTCCATTTCGATATAGTGAATCATTTTTATTTTGTGCTTGGCATTTAGCACACGCCGTCGATGTGTATGATAGTTTTCCTTCAATAAATTTACATCTTTTTCCTTTATATAGATTATAATTCACACAATTATCTTTAAATTCAATATTTCCATCTTGAATATCTAATACTTTTAGCATATCATTTGAAGTAGGCAAGTGAGTTCCTCCAATTGGTAAGTTTTCGTAGACTATCATTTTACAGGAAAGCTCACTTGTTTTGAATTTATATTTAAATAAATAACAAAAATGACGTTGGTGAGTTTTTTTACTCACCAACGTCATTTCTAGGTGTACATCTGTAGAAGATGGCGTTATTATTGATGAGTATCTGCGAACTAAAGATCCAGATATTTATGCAGCTGGAGATATCGCTGCTTATTCAGATAAGATTTTAGGAGAAAATCGAATCGAACATGTGGATCATGTACGAAATTCAAGAGAAGTTGTTGGAAAAGCGATGGCTGGATCAAATGAACCGTATACGCACACACCTTATTTTTATTCTGTCGTGTTTGATATCTCTTGGAAAACCATCGGAATATTAGATTCAAAGCTAGACTCGTTGATCGATAAAGTCGGCGATGAAAAAGTGGTTTATTACCTTAAAGATAATAAACCTGTTGGTATCTTGCTTTGGAATGTTGAAACTGACTTAGACGATATCCCTAACATTCTTAGTGACCCATCTTCTGATCTAACTGCATTAAAAGTTGCTATGCAAGAAAAAGAAGACTAAGTTTTAAAAGACTATCTAACTAAAAATACTTCCTTAGATTCAGACTGAATCTTAAGGAAATATTTCTCACTTTAATTTGCTGGAATGGTTCTTAATCCATTCAACAATTTCATTATGAGAAATCTTGTCATTGCCTCTTTTTTCTGCTAAATCTATCGTAAAACCCACTAATTCTTTATTACTGCATGCCAATGTTCGTTCGTTTTTCTTTAGAAATATATCTAAAGAAACTGCAGCAGTCCGCTTATTCCCATTGAAAAAACAATGTTTATTGACTAATAATTCAAAGAGTATCGCCGCTTTATCTTCTAACTTGGGATAAAGTTCCTGTCCAAAAACAAACTGTTTTGGTTGTTCTACACACATACTTAAAGCAGTTGGAACTTTAACGCCTATTTGCTCTTTTGGATTGATTTTTGCGATAACAAACGCATTTATTAAGATGATTTCTTTTTCTGTCAAATAGTCTGTCATTTGTCAGCCAGCTCTCTTAACGCTCCTTCGTATTTACTAAAGCTTTCATTGACCATTTCGATAAATTCTTTGGATACTCCTAAATCCTCTAATTCACTTTTCTCTTTAACTAATTTAACAGCATCATTTTCAATAACATAGCTGATTTTTTCTCCAATACCACGCCTAAAGCCTCCATCACCTCAGTCGGGACTGTTAAAATAGCACTGTTTCCTGACTTTCTTAATACTCTTGATTCTAGTATTCTAAACACTCCTTTTCTGTTTAGTTAAATTATACCGCGAAAAAGATATACGTATATCTGTTTATCTTTTTCGCGTTTTTTATTTTCCCTCATTTCAGAAATTCAGAATCAATGACTTTTTTTGTTGTCTGCTGTAAAGAAGCTTTCGATACTTGGTTCCCTTGGTAACCATTGAGAACGTGCTGGTTGGCAAGTTCTTCTGTATAATCATCCAGCGGGTAAATTCTAAAGTTCTTTCTTGAGTCAGCGTAATCATTCTGATTGCCTGTATAATGCATCACAGTAGGACTCCAATTGACATTCTCTATGGCTTTTTCTTCTCCTGTTGCCACGAAGTCAAAAGAAACCATTCCACCTAAAATATTATTTTCAGTTCCGGTCGACATAGCAGACAGGAAATTCCCTAAAGAGTAAACGACCAATGTTTGATTGCCATTTTTCCCTTCTACCCATTCAACCGGTTGAATCACATGAGGGTGTGTGCCAATCACCGCATCCACTTCTAAATCTGCAAACAACTGAGCATATTCTTTTTGGAATGCATTTGGTTCAAGCATATGTTCATCTCCCCAATGTGCTGACACAATAACGAAGTCACTAACTTCTTGTGCTTTTTTAACATCTTGAGTAATCAAGTCTTTGTCAAAATAGTTTAAACGATAAGAGGCATCCGGCTCAATACCATTAGTTCCATATGTATAAGCTAAGAAAGAAAAAGTCAATCCGTCCCGTTCAATGACTGGAATCGCATCGCGCTGCTCTTGGGAATCAAATACCCCTGTAAATACCATGTCTTCTTGTTGTTCCCATATTTCTAAAGTGTTCAAAACGCCTTGTTTGCCTTTATCCAATGAATGATTGGAAGCTCCATTCACTAAATCAAACCCTAAATCTTTTAAGTTGTCCGCCATATCGCTGGGCGTGTTGAAATCTGGATAACCAGAAAAACCAAATTCATCTCCGCCAATCAATGTTTCCTGATTAATAAAAGCTAAATCTGCCGTTTCGATAGGATCTGCTACATACTCAAACATTGGTTTAAAATCAAATGAACCGTCTTCTAACTGGGCTTCTTCAAAAATCACATTATGGATCAGGTTGTCTCCTACTCCCACAAATGAAATTCTTTTTTCTTCATCATGAGGGTCTTCTGGTTCAACAGATGACTCACTTGATGAGACTAGTGCTGGTTCTGAGGCTGACGAAACATCTCTGGGACTTTCAGCAAGTTGATTTGCGCATCCGCTTAATACCAGCATTGCTACTAAAAAACCGATTTTTTTCATGTTCATCTTCCTTTCCTGTGCAAACTGATTTGAGTGCTTCTCTTCCTAATTCTATAATATGAATTATACCCGTTTCGTTTCGTAACCTCTAGTAAAGCACTGTTCCTTGCCTGATCCACTCAAAAAAACAAGCCTGAAATAGAATCTCAGGCTTGTTTCTCATTTTTTCTTTAACCAATTAGTTGTTTTCGTTCATTATAGAAACCTTGATAGGCTCGATAACTAGCTATAACCGAAGCGATACTAGTCGTTGAGAGCAACATAAATGTCACCATGATTTGGTATTTTATGGCTTGTGTCGGATCAACTCCAGCAAACATCAACCCTGACATCATCCCTGGCAAACTGACTAAGCCAAGCGTCTTAGCTGAATCGATCGTCGGGGACATTCCCGCTTTAATACTGTCTCGGACAATTGAAATGGAAGCTTGTTTTAAGTCCGCTCCCAGTGCTAATTTTTCTAGTATCTGCTGACGCTGGTCGGTAAATTTACTATTCAGATTTCGATAGCAAATTCCGATTGCAATCATTGAGTTGCTGGCAATCATTCCGGATATCGGAACGACTTGAGAAGGGCTGAATGCAATGGAGCCTGAAAATAACAGGATAACCAATGTCAAAGCAGTCGCAGTTAAAATTGCAATAAAAGATGTTTTAAACGCTCCCGGAATCCCTTGACTTCTTTTAGCAGCATTGTAGGAAGCATTAAAAACAATAACCAATGACATGGCCAGCGTGACTATGGTGTTGTCCAACTTGAACACATATCCAAGCACATAACCGACAGCAAATAATTGGACGACTGCACGAAAAACGCCCCATAGAATGTCTTTTCCTAAATCAAGCTTTTCTTTGTAAACAACCCCCAGTGCAACCAACACCAATCCTGTTGCCAGTAACAATGAAGTGTTGCTGATTTCTAAATTCATCTTTTTTCCTCCGCTTCTCCATTGACAATCTGGATAACACGATCTGATTCTGCAATTTCGTCAGCGTTATGTGTGACCCACAATACAGTAATGCTTTCTGTTTGATTCATTTCTCGAATCAAGTGTCTGACGATCAATTGATTTTCTGCATCCAGTGCACTAGTAACTTCATCCAGCAATAGAACCTTGGGTGTAATCAACAAGTTGCGCACTAAAGCGATCCGTTGTTTTTCCCCACCTGACAGATCGTTAATATTTTTTGTCAAATACGTTTTATTCAATCCGACCTTCATTAGATAAGCTGCGGCTTTTTCAGAGTTAAAAGCTTCTTGTCTGATTTCATAAGGAAAAGACAGGTTTTCCTGAACGGTTTTCCCAAACAATACCGCTGTCTGAAAACAATAAGAAACTTCTTTACGGTATGCAATCGGATCATACTCTTCCAGACGCTTACCTTGATAGTCTATTGAGCCAGCCGTTTGCGAGATCATAGAAGCCATTATTTTTAAAAGCGTACTTTTTCCGCTGCCAGATGGTCCGGTAATCGTCACAAATTCTCCTTCTTCAATGGAAAGATTGATGTCATTTAAAATCAAGATATCATTTGCTTTAAAACTCAGTTGAGTCAATTTAATAATCGGTTTGCTCATCTGTCTCCTCCTTTGTTTTCTTTAAAACAGTTTATGTAAACATAAAAAAAGCTGCTCATTGATAGAGCAGCTTACATTATAACAGTTATCAACGAATGATCCAATGAAGTTTCTTCTTTCGGGTGATTTTCTACTAGGAAACCTAACATTTGGCCTGTTTATTCCTGTAAAAAACTTCTGCTCCTATGTTTTGATTAAACTAACGATCGTTAATCGCTGCTTGGGCAGCTGCCAGACGTGCAATGGGTACACGGAATGGAGAACAAGAGACATAATTTATTCCCAGTCTTTGGAAAAATTCAATAGATGCAGGATCCCCGCCATGCTCCCCGCAAATACCTATTTTGAAATTCGGTTTGGTGATGCGTCCTCTCTCGACAGCCATTTCAACTAGCTGACCGATACCTTCTTGATCAATGGTATCAAAGGGTCCGTTTTCAAAAATATTTTTATTCATGTATTCCGAAATAAAACCACCAGAGTCGTCTCTTGAAAAACCAAACCCCATCTGAGTTAAATCGTTAGTTCCAAAACTAAAGAAATCGGCTTCCTCGGCAATTTTATCAGCTGTCAGTGCAGCTCGAGGAACTTCGATCATTGTTCCAATGTGATAAGCAAGTGACTTGCCTTTCTCAATGAACACTTTTTGGATTTCATCTTCTATTTCTGCTTTGATATAAGACAATTCTTTTACATCGCTGATAAGCGGAATCATGATTTCTGGTTGAATGTCGCTGTTTTTATCCGACTTATGTTCTAAAGCAGCTTCCATAATGGCCCTTACTTGCATTCTGCTGATTTCAGGATAAGTTATTCCTAATCGAACCCCCCGGTGTCCCAACATTGGATTAACTTCATGCAATTCATTTATGCGTCCGTTTAACTCTTCTAAACTCAAGGACATCGTTTCAGCTAACTGGCGAATTTCCTCTTCTTTAACAGGCATGAATTCATGTAAAGGTGGGTCTAACAAGCGGATCGTTACTGGAAGCTCTCCCATGACCTCATAGATTTGATAAAAATCATTTTTTTGCATAGGCAATATCTCATTCAACGCTTTTGCTCGCTCTTCAACCGTTTCAGCTAAAATCATTCTTCTGAATGAAGAAATTCGCCCTTCTTTAAAAAACATATGCTCGGTTCTGATAAGTCCGATGCCTTCAGCATAAAATTCTAAGGCTTGTTTCGCATCTTCTGGTGTATCCGCATTGGCACGAACAGCCATTGTTTTGGTTTCATCAATCCATTCCATCAGCTTGGTGAACTTGCCTCCTAAAGTCGGCTTGCTTTTTTCTATTTCACCGAGATAAACGGTCCCAGTTGTGCCATCTAACGAAATAACGTCTCCTTCACTTAACACGCCGCCCTTGTATTTGACAATCTTTTCCTCTTCATTGACCTTCACTTCTGTACAGCCGGCGATACAGCATTTCCCCATTCCACGAGCCACTACGGCAGCATGAGAAGTCATCCCTCCTCTGGCTGTCAAAATCCCTTCTGATTTAACCATCCCAGAGATGTCTTCAGGAGATGTTTCTTGTCTCACTAAAATAGATTTTATTCCCTTTTCATAGGCTGCTTCTACTGCTTCAGCAGTAAAATAAATTCTTCCTGAAGCTGCTCCCGGTGAAGCCGCAAGCCCTTTTGCCAAAACCGTTGCTTGAGCGGCAGCTTTTTCGTCAAAATTCGGGTGCAGCAATTGATTTAATTGTTGGGGATCAATTCTTAACAAAGCTTCTTCTTTAGTAATTTTTCCTTCTTCGTGTAAATCAACGGCAATAGTGATGGCTGCATGTGCCGTTCTTTTTCCGTTTCGGGTCTGCAATAAAAAAAGTTCTCCATTTTCAATGGTAAATTCAATATCTTGCATATCTTTGTAATGGCTTTCAAGATTTTTTGCTGCTATTTCTAATTGTTGATACACTTTGGGCATCAGATCTTTTAGTTCTGCTAACTCATTTGGTGTACGAACGCCTGCAACAACATCTTCGCCCTGTGCATTTAATAAAAACTCGCCAAATAATTTTTTTTCGCCGTTTCCAGGGTTTCTAGTAAAAGCTACTCCTGTCCCAGAAGATTCTCCTTTGTTTCCAAATACCATTGCTTGTACATTGACAGCAGTACCATTCAATTTAGATATCCCGTGCATTTCTCTATAAAATACTGCTCTTGGATTATTCCAAGAGGCAAACACTGCTTTGATAGCAAGTATCAGCTGCACCATGGGTTCTTGCGGAAAGTCTTCGCCAGTTTCTTGTAAATACACTTCTTTGTATTTTTTAACGATTTCTTTTAAATCATTTCCATCAAGTTCTTTGTCTAATGCAACTCCCTGCTTCCTTTTAGCTTCTTCCAAGATGGATTCAAAATGTATTTTAGGGATTTCCATGACAACATCTGAGAACATTTGTATAAAACGGCGGTAGCTATCATAAGCAAAGCGCTCATTAGACGTTGCTTTAGCCAGCCCAATGACCGAATGATCATTCAACCCCAAATTTAGAACTGTATCCATCATACCTGGCATAGAATGAGCTGCTCCTGATCGAACAGATAAAAGCAGCGGGTTTTCCATGTCTGAAAATTTTTTCCCCGTCGACTGCTCTAGTTCTTTTAAATGATCATTGATTTCCATTTCTAAACCAGTCCAAATAACTTGACCTTCAACAAAAAAACGGTTACAACTTTCTGTAGTTAAAGTGAATCCTGAAGGGACAGGTAGTGCTATCTTCGTCATTTCAGCTAAGTTAGCCCCTTTTCCGCCAAGTAATTCTTTCATTTCTTTTTTACCCTCATTAAAGTTATAAACATATTTTTCAGTCATTTTATCAGCCTCTTTCTTTTTTTATCTGTTATTTTATACACGAATGCGTTGCATTTTTCTACTCATCATTATTACTAACTTTCATTTTTATTGATTAGAGCAGTATTTGTTTTTTTCATATAGTCAAAAATCAAGTTCGCCGTTTCTTCTATGGCGTTATTAGAGACATCTATAACTAAACAACCAATTCTTTTCATGATTTTATCAGCGTACTCTAGTTCTTCCAAAATACGGTTCATTTCAGCATAACTAGCATTTTGCGGCAATCCTAAAGTCTTTAACCGCTCTTTTCTTATACTGTTTAGCTTTTCAGGAGTATTGGTCAAACCAATAACTTTAGTTGGCGAAATTTGGTAAATTTCTTTTGGCGGTTCAGATTCAGGAAAAAGTGGAACATTTGCAACGCGAATATTTTTATTTGCTAAGTACATAGATAAAGGCGTTTTAGAAGTCCTAGATACTCCTAAAATCACTAAATCGGCTTTTAATATGCCTCTGGGGTCTTTCCCATCATCATATCGAACAGAAAATTCGATTGCTTCAATTCGGTTAAAATATTCTCGATCCATTTTCCGGATGATGCCTGGTTCTCCCAATGGTTTTAAAGAGGTCGCTTGCGCTATAGCAGCCAATCCGTTTCCTAAGATATCCACTAAAAGAAAGTTCTGTTTTTCAGCAAAATCAGTTAAGTGCTGTCTTAATTCTTCTTGAACCAATGTATAAAAGACAACCACATTTCTTTCTTGAGAGATACTGATAAGCACCGCATCTAACATATTTTTAGTTAATATATGGGTATATTTTTTGATGTTCTCCACTTCTAACGAATACTGAGAAAGGATAGAGTGTACGACTTGCTCACCAGTTTCCCCTATCGAGTCAGAAATAAGATAAATTGCTGCTGGTTTCATATGATCCTCCTAAATTTCATTATTGATAATGTTCAAGAATAAGCGGCTAACTAAAGTTTTTGAAAATTTGCCAATTACTTTTAACGGCCTCGGTCCATTTCCATCAGTAGATTCTATGACCGGAAGACTATCAACTTCATGTTCTAAAAGTTTTTTTGTAGCGAACTCAACCGAGTCACCACTAAGTACATAGGCAATATTCGGTACTCTAGTCATGGCCATACTAATCGGTATTTCCTCGATATTCATTTTCCCCATCACTGTTTTTAATAAGTCTTTCCTAGAGACGATCCCAACAAGATGGTGTTGTTCTGTGATATAAATCGAGCCTGCATCTTCTAAAAACATTTTTATTATAGTATCTTGAATGGATGTATCGGAGCTGACGATTACGGGAACACTCATAACATCTTCTACTTTTTTTTCCTTTATATCCTTTATTATAAATGGCTCTACTCTATGGGCATTGTAAAAGTACCCTACTTTAGGTTTCGCAATCAACAATTCACTTAATGTCAGGAGTGATAAATCGGGTCTTAACGTTGAGCGAGAGAATCCTAGTAATCCAGCGATATTTTCCCCTGTAATCGGTTCATTCTTTTTTACTATCTCAATAATTTCTTTTTGACGTTCGCTTAGTTCCATTGTTTCCCCTCTTTCAATAAGCCATCACATACACAATATAGTATGTCACATTGAAAATATTGTCAACTAATATATACTCTATTGAATTGTCTTGTTGTTTAATAAGTCCTTTGTAAAAACATTTTTCCGTTTTATTTGCTTAGTTGTCAAGAAAACAAGCAATAAATTAAGCTATTTAAAACCAAAAAAATAAGGAGATTAGACAGTATAATCTATCCTCACTCCTTATTTTTTGATGTTTCCTTAATTAAATAAATCCTATAATTCAGGAATATTCTTTCCATTTTAAACCCATTCGGGCATGACTACTCTCTCATTAACTAAAAGTATCAGGTCGTGCTTTGTCTTATTTAAGATAGCATATTGATTTGCCTTAACGCTTGATGCCTAGAATATCTTCTTTGGCATGAATCAATTGAGTGATCAATTTACTATAAGGAGCGTTTAATCCTTTATTTTCTGCTTCTTTTGCTACTGTACCATTCAAAAAGTCAATTTCGGTCAGACGTTTATTCTGCAAGTCTTGATGCATAGAAGGATAATGAGCTCCAACTTTTTCTGCTGTCGCTTTCAAGTAGCTAACCGTTTCTTCTACGTCTAAATGGACACCTTCAGTTTCCGCCACAAGAGAAAATTCACTGACGATTTCTTTGATCAGGTCTTCATGTTCAGAAGTTGCGAACAACTCTTTAATATTGCAATCTAGTAGGGAACACAAAGCGTTCATTGTGCCATTGACGCAAGCTTTTCTCCATGTTGTAAAATGAACATCTTGACTATAGACACCGTTCAACCCGCTATCGGCCATCATTTTCACTATTTGAAGGGTACTTTCTTTTTCGTTGATATCCGCATTTTGGACTTCAACAGGACCTTCACCCATGAAATGTGTTTTCCCTGGCGCATCTAGCCCACCTGTCCAAACAGTCGTACCCATAATGATATTTTTTTCTGGAATGTATTCAGCAATTGTCTTAGCATGTCCCAATCCATTTAATAAACAGATAACCTTAGTATCTTCTGACAGCAAGTGTTTAATTTCTTCTAACATATGACGTAAGCCCATTGATTTAGTGAAAATAAACACAGCATCGAATGTGTCTTTAATGTCAGCAGGTTTTCCTATGGGAATGTCAATGTTGTCTTCTTTTCCATTTACAGTTATAGTCAAACCGTTTTTTTGAATGGCTTTAATGTGATCTTCCCAAAAGTCTATCAAAGTAACGTCGTTTCCATTTTTTTGCATCATATAACCAAATCCACAACCTAAAGCTCCAGAACCCGCAATTGCTATTTTCATTTTAAAATTCCCCCATTTGTTTAATAAATTATCTTTCATTTAATTTGAAGCTGGTATAAATTTGAAGATATCATTCTCGTAAATATGCAGTACTTTATTGCAAACAAAGTCAATAAGGTAACCACCTACAAAAGGGATCACAAAGTAGGCTAAAAGAACGTTCATTAACCCTGTTCCCATATTAAAGGATTGGATAGGTCCAACTAAACCAACGATTCCAAAACCAGCTGTTTGCGGTGTACCTTGAATGGTCAGCATATAGACACCAATCCCTGAAACAAAGGCATTGATAACAACTGGAATCATGATTTTCGGGTGTTTGATCAAGTTAGGAATCATCATTTTCATGGCTCCCAATAAAATGGCTAAGGTTGTCCCAGTTTGGTTGATTCGGATAGAACCGATTACTAAAATGGCAGTACATGCCGTTATTCCCACTGCTGCTGCTCCAGCTCCTAATCCAGTAACTCCGATAGCAATTCCTATCGCAACGGTTGAAATTGGTGAAATAATGATGATAGAAAACGCAATAGATATTAAGATAGTCATTAGTAATGGTTGTAAAGAAGTAAAGCTGTTGATCAAGTTTCCAAGTGAAGAAGTGATGATGCCAACATATGGAAGCATGATCAAACCTAACGTGCCTACACCTACACTAACGATGATCGGCATTAGTATCAGTGTTAATGAACCTAATCGACCTTGCAGAAGTCGTGTAACAAATACTGCAATAGCAGAGACGAGCATAACGTTGATCAAATCCCCAATACCAACTAATTGCACTCCGGCTTCAGTAACTTGATAAGCACCTGAACCTAAAAAGGCGGCGGCTCCTATAACGACACTTTCCATTCCGCTTAATTTAAACTGCAAGGCTACTAGAACTCCAATAATTGCTGGTGTGATAAATTGCATGATCATGACAACACTTGCTAATAATTCAAATACAGATCCATACGGTATAAGCGACTTGAAGATCGAACCCAATATTGCATTTGCAATCAATCCTATAACGACTCCTGAGGCTGTTCCTGCTAAGACTTTATTTAAATAATCTTTCCCTGTATACGCAACTTTATTTTCCATTATTAAACTCAACCTTTCCTATTTTAATTGATAGAGACATGTACTTTTTATTTCTGTGATTTGTTTCACATATTTTTCTTACAAGTTCATAATATCACAAACTTTTATAGACTTCAATTTTTTTTGAACTAATTCGTGTAAATACTTCTATTTCTAATTATTTTCTAACTTAGCCAAGATGAATATTTAACTTCATTAACTAAATACCCCTGTAAAAGTATAATAGAAACAGACTTTTACAGGGGTATTTTTTATTTTATTCTACAAAACAGAAGCTGGCTGAAGGCGGCAAGTAATCCAATAAGAATACCGCTTCTTCTTTGATGCGGCCCACGATGTTTCGGGTTCCGTCATCTTCCATTTCTTTCAAAGCAATTTGCGTTTCGCCTTTGTATTGCCCGAATTGATCATTACAAATTAGAATATCGCCTTTTTTAATTTGTCCTGTTTGATGTGCAGGGAAATCTTCGTTTTTGTATTTAACACGTGTCATAGAAGAACGAATCATATATTCAGAACGGTCGCCACGGTAACTGTGGATTTCCTCTAAAATAACTTTCTTTTCTAGATCTGTTGCACTTTCCGTAAACTCTATTTTCAATTGTGGATAAGCTCCAAGATAAGCTTCTGCTACAGCTTTTAATTCTTCTTCAGCAGCATATGCATTTCCAATCAACAAGTCATCAATCGAATCCATTAGCTTGTAGTGAGTAACTTGTGTATGGATCGGTAAATAACGATGCTGTTCCAATGTACATAACCCGGCTTGAACCGGCCATGGACCAAGTTTGCCATTTTTGGCTGTGACAAACGCAGCAGTATGAAGATTATATTGGTTGAATTGTGCAGTTGTCTTTTCAAAGTGCTCTTGAGAAAGACCAGAGTAAAGTTGCGGGTAGAAATTGTGAGAAGCTGTTAAATAGTCCCGATTCGGCTGGTTGCTCATCACATTATCAATATACTTTGTCCCGCTGCTCATGTTTACTTCAATTTTCAACCGTTCTGGGTTTTGGGTCATATGGGCTTCTTCAGCACCTGTAAAGCCTAAATCCAACCGGATAGCGCTTGCACCGAGTTCTTTAAAAAAGCTCAGATCGCTGTAGCTGACCCCCAACTGACCAAATAAACCAGGATTGATATCTAAAACCGTTTCGATACCGACTGAATTTGCATAGTTGATCGCTTTTTTGAACTTTTCAACGACTTCCGTAGTGTCGCCTTCGACTTCCAGTAAGCTCATAAAAACTCGTGTAAAGCCGTATTTACTTGCTAAAGTTAAGTATTCTTTATCCTTTTCAAACGTACTTTTAGCTGGATAAATAGAAATTCCGATATTTTTCATTGTAACCCTCCATAAAAGTTCTGTTTTTTGCTTATACTCATCCATGGTAAGCGTTTTCCGTATAATTGTAAAGGACTATAAGCTTTTTTATTGATAATCGAAGTTCTAAATATTAAAGCAAAGAAATGAAATTTGAACTACCAAAAGATAAATTGTCTAAACCCTACCTGAATAGTTCATACTTTTTATAAAGGGCTAAATTTTACCAATCATCTGTTTCGTTTTAGGGTCAATGATTCTTTTTCTCAACACTTTTCTTCTAAATGATCTAATTTCTTTTTGCTAACGGAT
>JAVWJE010000004.1:0-28955 GCA_036639135.1 Carnobacterium sp.
GCATTCATCACCCACCTATAGAGGATGGGCGACTTCTGCCTAAATTAAGTTAAATTAGATATCTTAGTAAAAAGCTGGTTTTCTTCCTTTATTTTTTATTCTAACGATAATTTGATACTATTAGCTAGTTTTTCAGTTTTATTTATAGAAGTGGACAAGTTTTTCCTGTTTATCAATAAGCTTGTCCAAAGCAATATAGGATAGACAAGTAACGGTGAATTGACAGTCAACTTGTCTATTCTAGTTCAGTAATGGACAAGTTGACTATGGTTTAGTCTAATCTTGTCTAATTAGCCATAATACGAATAGAAAGAAACCCTTATAAGAAAAACTTTTATTCTTTACAGACGAGTTTTAAGATTATTCTTCTAACTTGTCTATTTTAGTAAAAAAATAGACAAGTTTTTACTGTTTGTCAGTCGAGTTGTCCAAAGCAATATAGGATAGACAAGTAACGGTGAATTGATAGTCAACTTGTCTATTCAGTTCAGTAATGGACAAGTTACCTATGGTTTAGTCTAATCTTGTCTAATTAGCCATAATACGAATAATACGAATAGAAAGAGATTGTTAAGGTTTCAATACAGCAATTTAATCATTGCAATCTCGCTTTATCCAGTCTTTTCAAGCCGTGATTTCAATTCGATTCCCATCCGGATCGGCAACAACACTTTCAAAATAGCCATCTCCTGTTGTCCTCGGCTCTCCAAGGATAGCATATCCTTCTGATTCTAGTTGTTTTGTCAACCTTCTCACTTCTTTTTCTGATCCAACACTCATCGCTAAATGAGCGTAACCCATATATTCTTGTTCAGGTTGTTCGATTGATAAAATGTCGTTTCTATGCATAATTTCTAGTCTTGCTCCTTCTTCAAAAGTTAAAAAATAGGAAGTAAATCTTTTTGTTTTATTTTCGTATAAATCATTAGATACTGCTCCAAAGTAGGTAACGTAAAATTCTCTTAGTCTTTCGATATCCGATGTCCAAATGGCAATGTGTTCTATTTTCATTATTATATCTCCCTTCCTTTATTTATCTGATGATTGATTATATAACAATCTTACTATTTTATAGTGTTATATTCCACCAATACAGATTGACCATTCTTTATTTTAGTCATACCCTGAAACGTAGGTTGATTAGATAAATAGATAGACATCTCATTT
This sequence comes from Carnobacterium sp., assembly GCA_036639135.1. Taxonomy (GTDB): domain Bacteria; phylum Bacillota; class Bacilli; order Lactobacillales; family Carnobacteriaceae; genus Carnobacterium_A. The sequence continues at coordinate 1,168 of JAVWJE010000004.1, forward strand.
AGACCATCCTTTTTTACTACAACCAAAATAAAAGCAAAACATAGTAACAAATGCATTGTTTTAAGCTTTAAAGGAGTTATTATGAATAAAAAAGAAAAACAATTGCTTATTTTAGGAATTGTGTTTATTTCGTTTAATCTTCGCGCACCTATCACATCAGTTGGATCCATTGTTGAAATGATAAGAACAGATTATTTGTTATCTAACGGAATGGCAGGATTTATCACAACACTTCCATTACTAGCATTTGCGTTCGTTTCTCCGTTTGTTTCAAAAATTTCCGGAAAATTTACTTATGGAAAAACGATGTTTCTTGGGCTCGTTCTTATTTTATTTGGAGAACTTATTCGTTCTTATACAACTATTTTAGGATTGTTTATTGGGACAACTTGTATTGGTATTGGAATTGCTATTGGCAATGTTTTAATTCCAAGCATCATTAATTTAAAATTCCCAAATAAACTTGGTCTTGTGGCGAATATGTATACTTCTGGCATGTTCTATTTGCTGCTATTGGCGCTGGAATAAGTATGCCATTAGCAAAAGGGTTAAATTTAGGATGAAAAAATTCACTTGCGTCTTGGTTTATTTTAACAACAATTACATTATTTATTTGGCTACCACAACTTAAAAAAGGGAACAGTAACGGTGAAACGTCTACCGTTTCAAAAGTCGCCACTACTCAATCAATATGGAAATCTCCACTTGCCTGGTGGGTTATTTTATTTATGGGAACTCCATCATTTATTTTTTATTCATTAGTTGCATGGCTTCCGACAATTATCCTATCAAAGGAAATGACGGGTTCTTTTGCGGGAACAATGGCGCTAACTTTTCAATTAACCGCTATTCCAGCAACTTTGATCATCCCAATACTGAGCGATAAATTTTAACAATCAACGTGGACTAGTCATGATCACTTGTCTTTTATACTTAAGTGGAATGTCTCTATTTTTATTTAGCCAAACGCAAATGACTATGCTACTTGCTATTGTATTAATGGCTTTAGGAATGGGAGTAAGCATCAGTCTTTCTATGGCTTTTATCTCATTGCGAATTCCAAATTCTACAAGAGCTTCTGAATTATCTGGCATGTCACAATCTACTGGTTATCTTCTCGCTGCTGTTAGTCCTATTTTAATGGGCGTTATTTTTGACACCTTTAAAAGTTGGACATTACCTATTAGTGTCTTCATTGGATTAATTAATTTTCTTGGATTTTTTGGATGGTTCGCTGGAAACGATACCGTGACATAAGAATAACAACTTTCTCATATAATTTCGAATGCTATTCTTTTTTAGAAAGTTAAAAAAAGCATCAAGATTTCTGCCTTAGTTGGCTAAAATCTTGATGTTTTTTATTTGCCTTGTTTAAAGAATTATTTTTACGCTACTGGAGGTGTGCCTTCAGCGTTTGCTACAACTGCATCGATTTGGATTAAAGCATCTCCAGGTAAAGCAGACACGCCAACTACTGTACGTGCTGGAGTACCTTCAGGGAAGAAAGCTTTATAAGCTTCGTTTACAGCATCAATATCTGCAATATTTTTAAGGAAAACGTTTACTTTAACCACATCTTCCATAACATGATCTACACTTTCAATAATTTCCTTCATATTCGTTAAGCACTGTGCAGCTTGCTCTTTTACACCACCAATTGCTGTTTTATCCGTTTTTACATCAATTGGCAATTGAGCTGAAAGATGATTGTAGTGAGAAAAAGCGACAGTTTGTGTAGATAAAGGACTAATTGGTGCATTTTTTGTATTATTGGCTTCAATGATAAGACCGTGTCTATCTTCAACAAGTTGTGGAGGCGTACCATCTCCATGTGAAACAACGGCTTCAATTTGTACCAAAGCATCCATTGGCAAAGCTGTTGCTGCAATGACTGTTCGTGCAGGAACATAAGCTACAGCTCTTGCGATAGCTGAGTCTGGGAAGAATGTTGTGTATACTTCGTTTACGGCTTCAATATCTGAGAAATCTTTAAGAAAGATATTAATTTTAACTATATCGTCAAAAGGAACATCAAGACTCTCTAAAATAGCTTTAATATTTTTTAAACACTGTGCAGCTTGCTCTTTTACACCACCAGATACTAATCTATTCGATTTTGGATCGATTGGCAATTGTGTTGAAAGGTTATTGTAGTGAGAAAAAGCTACAGCTTGATTAGATAGGGTACTCATTGGAGCATTTGATGTATTATTTGTAAGCTTGATAAGGTCACCAGATTGAGGCGCGTTTGGAATTGTCCCTTCACCATATGAAAGAAGAGCATCAATTTGTACCAAAGCATCCATTTGCAAATCTGCCACTGCGACTACTGTACGTGTAGGAAGGTAACTTGAGAAGAATGTTTTATACACTTCATCTACTGCATCACTATCTTTAATATTCTTAACGTGTACAGTGATTTTAACAATATCGTTCATAACATGATCGATACTTTCTACAATTGCTTTAATATTCTTAAAACATTGTTCAGCTTGCTCTTTGACGCCACCAGCTACCAATTTGCCAGATGTTGGATCAATAGGCAATTGAGCTGAAAGGTTGTTGTAATGAGAATAAGCGACTGTTTGTGAATACGGTCCAATATTTTTTGGTGCATTTTCTGTATTTCTTCCTAAAACTGCGTTATAGTCTGTCATGTTCGTTTTATTCCCCTTTTATCTTTATTTAGTGTATTAAATTTCAGCCTTACTGCACTAAGTCTTTGTTTTTTTATGTTGCAAACTTGACTCAACATGCAATAAAGCGTTTACATAAATACGAGTATAACAACTTTTATTCACTTTAGCTAGCTATTTCTATTATTTTTTTTAGTAGACTTTTTTATTGTTATTACAGAGGTATATTTTATAATGAAGTTAGCCACTTCTGAACAAAAAAAAGACATGTGAGAAAATCCAATAAAATTAAAGTTATTACAACCTCATTCTAAATAGAATCACACATGTCTCATTTTATTATTTATTCAATGAACCGGATCTTTTCGTATTTTTGAAACCTTTACTACTCGTACCATTTTTTTTATTTGGCGCACTATCAATTGCCCCAGATTGCGAGCTTTTTTTCTTTTTAGCTTCAATCAGCTTTTTCATTTGTTCCATGTTTGTATTAGCCATACATGAGCTCTCCTTCAGTATAAATCTGTTTATTCGTTTTTGCTTAGTCTTTAGTAAGAAGTGTAACAGACTCAACGTGACTTGTTTGTGGGAAAAGGTCTACGGGTTGAATCTTCTCAACAGTGTAGCCGCCTTCTGTTAATAAAGCGACATCACGCGCTAAAGTTGCTGGGTTACAACTTACATAAATCATTTTAGCTGGTTCCATTTCAATAACTGCATTAATAAATGCTTCTTCTAGTCCTTTACGAGGAGGATCTACTACGACTAAGTCAGCTTTGCGGCCTTGTTTGCTCCACTCAACCATCACATCTTCAGCTAATCCTGCTTCAAAGGTAACATTTTCAACGTTGTTTAATTTAGCATTTGTTTTTGCATTTTCAACTGCTGGTTCAACGGATTCAATTCCATAAACGTGTTTAGCCTTGTCTGCTAGAGTTAATGTAATGGTTCCAATACCACTGTAAGCATCAATAACTGTTTCTTCTCCTGTTAATGCAGCAAAATCTAATACTACGTTGTATAATTTTTCTGTTTGTGTTGGATTTACTTGGTAGAATGAACGATGTGAAATTTCATATGTTTTTCCAAGTAAGGTATCTGTGTATTTATCTTCGCCAAACAATACAATGGCATCTTCACCAAGAATCGTATTTGTACGAGTTGGGTTCACATTTTGAACAATACTCACTACTTCAGGTAATGCTTGGGTAATATCTGGAATAATTTTGCTTGCAGGGAATAATTTCGCTGTTCTTGTTACAAGAACAATCATCATTTCGCCTGTATAGTATCCACGACGCACGATAATGTGGCGTAAGTTCCCTGTGTTGTCTTTTTCATTGTAAGGCTTGACATTGTACATACGCATGATGTCACGAATTTTAATGATTGCTTGGTCAATTTTAGGATCTTGAATGTAAAAGTTCTCCATTGCAATTAAGTCATGGCTATTTTTACGGAAAAATCCTGTTGTTAATTTTTCGCCAATTTTTCTTACAGGAACAGACGCTTTATTGCGGTATCCCCAAGGCTCCGTCATGCCTTTTGTATCGAGAATTTTAACATCAGAAACTTTTGCAATGCGTTTCATCACATTTTTAATTTGTTGTTTTTTGAAGCTTAATTGAGCCGGATAATGCATGTGTTGTAAAGGTGTAATTCCAGCACGTGTAAAGTTCTCATCTCTGATTTCTACGCGGTTTTGACTAGAAGTCAAACGTTTCATGCTTTTAGCATAACCAAAAGACTTACCCGTTTTATGAATTTTAACTTCCATCTCTTCACCAGGTAAAGCATCTTCAATAAACAGTGGGTACCCATCTATTTTGGCTACACCCATTCCTTCGTGTGTTAAGTCTTCAACTTTCACCGTGTGTTTTTCATTTTTTTGTACAGGTATTGTTTTATTGTTTTTCATTTTGTAATAAACTCCCTTCGTATTTCAACGAGTATTTTTTATCTGTTTTCTTTTTTTTGTCGATTGATTTTATTTTCTGTCAGCTTGTTCTTTTGGATATTCTTTACTTTTTGTCATCCTTATTGAACTGGGAGTGTTCCTGACTCGACCGGTTTTGTTGGATGATGGATAAAATAATCCTATCTATCTCATAAGACTGAAATTTAAATGACAGCTGATTCAGAATTTTAAACGAAAATCTTTCATTTACGATATAAGCTAAATTTATTCGTTCTCTCTTCAGACTGTTTCATTGTTGGTTCCATTCAAAAAAAAGTTTGCTACTCTTCATTATGACACAAAAGAGCAGCAAACTCAAAGTTTACTTATTTTTATTTTATTTTTTAAGAAATCATTCCATCTCCATTAATGTCTTCTTGAGTCAATTCCTCTACTTCCTTAATGAAAGCTTTATCTTCAGCATGATTAAACGTATAGCCCGTTGCACTGATGTCATCACTATTTGCAATGATTTCAATGTGTTGATGCAAGTTAACAAATGTAACCGGGGCATCTCCACCATACTCGCCATCTAAGTTAATCATCATTCGCGAATTATTTGCCGGTCTAGCATGAATCTTATTGGTTTTTGCATAAAGAATATTTGGGTGATCAATGTGTTTTCCACCATTCAATAATAACGCAACTAAATGGAGTATTTCAATTTGACTAGCTGTTTTTACAACAATCATCGTAAATTTACCGTCATCTAATTGTGCATCTGGAGCAATTTGTTCAAATCCGCCTACTGAATTGGTTAAAGCAACGAAAAACATCGAAGCAGTCCCTTCATATACACCATCGTCGTATTCGATGTGCATAGGAATAGGTTTGATCCGTGGCAACATCTCTGCTCCCTTAACAAAATAAGCCAATGAACCAAAAACAGATTTTAATGTTGAGGGAACATCATAGGTTAATTCTGTTAAAAGACCTCCCCCACCAATGTTAATGAAAAAGGTTTCTTTTTCATCCATAATGGCTTTTCCTACGTCCATTTTGATGGTTTCTTGCTTTTGTATCATTTTAGCAGCGTCAATCAAGTTATTTCTTGGAATATGCAGGGCCCTAGCATAGTCATTCGTTGTCCCAGCGGGTAAGATAGCTATTGTAGGTCTTTTCTTTAACCCGGCGATTCCATTAACAACTTCATTGATTGTTCCATCTCCACCAGCTGCTACAAGCAGGTCAAAACCTGCTTTAGCTGCTCTATTGGCTTCATGAAGGGCTGAGTGTCTTTTTGATGTCGTTTCAAAAGCACTGGTTTCATATCCGGCTTTCTCATAAATTTTAAGAATATCCACTAAGTTTTTTTTGATTAGTTCTCTTCCCGAAGTTGGATTATAAATAATTCTAGCTCGCATTGAAACTCTCCTTTACTATAGATCAATCATTAACGTTTTGCTAACTCTTCATTCAATAGCTTGTTTACAATCCCTGGATTAGCTTGACCTTTAGTTGCTTTCATAATTTGGCCCACTAAGAAACCAATTGCACGATCTTTTCCATTTTTAAAATCTTCAATAGACTGAGGATTTTTATCCAATACTTCATTAACCATTGGAATTAATTTCGAAGGATCACTTAATTGAACCCAACCATTTTTCTCGACAACTTTTTGGGCGCTACCGCCTTTTTGAATCAATTCTTGGAAAACTTTTTTAGCTATCTTAGAACTTATTGTGCCATCGGCAATCAAATTGATCATACCGGCTAAGTTTTCTGGTGTTAGTTTAGTATCGTGTAATTCGATTTTCTCACTGTTTAAATAAGCTGAAACTTCACCCATTAACCAGTTAGAAGCTTGTTTGGTATCTGCTTTATTCGCTAGCGTTTCTTCAAAAAAATCTGACATTTCTTTTGTTAATGTCATAACCATCGCATCGTAATCAGAAAGGCCTAATTCTTTTACGTAACGAACACGACGTTCTGCTGGCATTTCAGGAATGCTGTTTTTAACTTTCTCAATCCACTCGTCACTGATAACTAAATTAGGCAGATCGGGTTCTGGGAAATAGCGGTAATCGTCTGCTCCCTCTTTTATTCTCATTAAAATAGTTGCACCGGTTGTTTCATCATAACGACGAGTTTCTTGTTGAATAACCCCACCAGATAATAAAACTTTTTCTTGACGAATTTCTTCAAATGCTAGTCCACGGCGAACAAAGTTAAATGAGTTTAAGTTCTTTAGTTCAGCTTTGGTGCCAAATTTTTCTTGTCCAATCGGACGCAAAGAAACGTTCGCATCACAACGCATAGAACCTTCTTCCATCTTCACATCACTGACTCCAGTGTATTGAACGATTTGTTTAAGAGCTTCTAAGTAAGCATATGCTTCTTCTGGTGAACGCATATCTGCTTCAGATACGATTTCAATTAATGGCGTACCTTGACGGTTTAAGTCAACGTATGAATAACCGTCTGTACCATGGTTATTTTTACCCGCATCTTCTTCTAAATGAACCCGCTCAACGCGAATGCGTTTTTGCTTGCCTTCAACTTCAATGTCAATCCAACCATCGTGTCCAATCGGTTTATCAAATTGTGAGATTTGATAAGCTTTTGGGTTATCTGGGTAAAAATAATTTTTACGATCAAATTTTGTATCCGTTGAAATTTCACAATTTAAGGCCAATGCAGCCTTCATTGCGAACTCTACGGCTTGTTCATTAATAACAGGTAATACTCCAGGGTAACCCCAGTCTATTACATTTGTATTGGTGTTTGGTTCTGCTCCAAAATGTGCTGGGGATGGTGAGAACATTTTTGATTCTGTTTTTAATTCTACGTGTACTTCAAGTCCAATGACTGTTTCAAAATTCATTTTTATTCTCGCCTCCTACAAATTTGGTTTTTCTTTATGAAAATCAGTTGCTTGTTCAAATGCATAAGCTGCTTGATAAATCGTTTGTTCATCAAAATGTTTTGCAATCAATTGCAAGCCAACTGGCAAGCCATTTGAAAAACCGGCAGGAATGGAAATGGCAGGAACACCTGCTAAGTTTACCGGAACTGTTAAGATATCACTTAAGTACATTGCTACTGGATCATGTACTTGACCGCCGATATTAAAGGCTGTTGTTGTGGTTGTTGGTCCTAAAATTAAATCGTAGTCTTCGAAAACTTTTTCGAAATCACGACGAATCAATGTACGAGTTTGACCAGCTTTTTTAAAGTGAGCATCATAAAAACCAGAACTCAACGAGAATGTTCCAAGCATAATACGGCGTTTCACTTCCATACCAAAGCCTTCAGAACGTGATTTCACATAAACCTCTTCTAATGTTTTAGCATTTGGCGAACGGTATCCGTAACGAATGCCATCAAAGCGTTGCAAGTTTGAAGAAGCCTCAGATGAAGCAATAATGTAATAAGCAGGAACACCGTATTTTGAATGCGGCAAACTCACTTCTTCTACAATCGCACCTAGTTCTTTAAACGTTTCAATTGCTTTAAGTACCGCTTCTTTTACTCCGGCTTCTAATCCTTCTTGTAAGTATTCTTTTGGAACACCAATTTTCATCCCTTTTACGCCATCTTCAATTCCAGCTGTAAAATCAGGTGTTGCTTCGTTATAGCTCATTGAATCTTTTTCATCGTATCCGCTAATGGCATTTAATACTAAAGCATTGTCTTTAACTGTACGAGTCAACGGTCCAATTTGATCTAAACTTGATGCAAAAGCAATTAAGCCAAAACGGGAAACACGACCATAAGTTGGTTTCATTCCAACGATTCCATTAAAGGCAGCCGGTTGACGAATCGATCCGCCTGTGTCAGTTCCTAGTGTCATTGGAACTTGTCCAGCAGCTACTGCTGCAGCTGATCCACCTGAAGAGCCACCAGGAACTTTAGCTAGATTCCAAGGGTTGTGTGTAACTTTGAAAGCTGATCTTTCAGTACTCCCACCCATAGCAAATTCATCCATATTCAGTTTACCGACTGGAATCATCCCTGCATTTTCTACTTTTTCCATAACCGTTGCATCATAAATAGGCATGAAGTCTTCTAGCATTTTACTTGCTGCAGTTGTTAGAACACCTTTTGTTACAATATTGTCTTTGATGCCAATTGGTAATCCTGACAATATATTGTTAGGGTCAATTCCAGCAGCATCCATTTCACGAGCTTTTTTTAATGCTTCTTCTTCTGTTAATGTAATAAAGGCACCAATTTTATCTTCTGTTTCAGCAATTCGTGCATACACAGCTTTCATAATCGCTTCCGCTGTTGTTTCTTTATTCACTAATAATTGGTGTAATTCTTCTAAAGTGTGATCTAGTAAAGTCATTTTACGCTCCAGCCTCCCCGTTGTCTATCATAGCAGGAACTTTAATTAACCCGTCTTGTTGAGTTTTAACGTTCTTGAATAATTCATCGCGATCCATTCCAGGTGTTGCTATATCTTTACGCATAACACTAGATACATCTAAACCATGAGTTGTTACTGGTACGTCTTTTGTATCCAATTCATCTAATTGTTCAACCATCGTAATAATAGCATCGATTTTTTTAGTAAAGTCTAGGATTTCGTCTTCTTGAAATTCCAGCTTTGATAATACCGCAACATGCTTAACTTCTTTCACATCAATATTTTTCATTTAGGTTTCAACTCTCTTTCTATCTGTCATCTAGTTTAAAACTTCTTTTCTATTCTACCACAAAGTCTCCTCAGCCTCTATGCTAAAGAAAGAAGGCTGAATGAAGTGGATGGTTTTAATGCACTTCGCGCTCTAGCTCTTTGGGGAAATTCAAATGTATCCTTGAGGCTGTTAGCCTCTTGCGGTCCCTTTTCATTTTCCTGGCAGAGCTGAACAGAGCGCTACGCATCTTGTCTTAATTGAGCTTCAAACAACTGCTTCTCGAGAAAAAGATGAAACTATTTGAAATCAAAGATTTCTTCTATTTTCCCTGTTTTCTTATCGAAGCAAAACGTTGTTCTCAGCATCTTGTCTTAATTGAGCTTCAAACTCTAGTCATTCGGAAAAATGATAAATGTCTTTGAGGATAAAAAGCATCCTCTTTGTCATTTCCTATTTTTCTTTCATGACTGGACAGAGTTCTCAGCATCTTGTCTTAATTGAATATGTGTGTGTAGAATTTTGTTTCGCCAGTTTTTCTTGCCATAAATGATTCAGTTCCGTTTACGGAACCAATTGTGATTTCTATTGGTATGTTGGGTGGTAAGAAAGTTGTCGCTTTGTCTGCAACGTATTGCGTAAAGCCGATGATTTCACTTTCTCCGTAAAATTGAGTATTGATACTTATTTTCATTTTTGCTAGTTGGTCATTTGTATAGCTAGCTTCTGCAGTTACTCCGCTTAAGTTAGGAAAAAAATTCTCTACTTCTGCTTTGAAGTTTTCAAAGTTTGATAATTCATTACTCGTTTCTTCTACTAAAGGAAAGATAACTTTTTTCTGGTTTAAAGCTTTCCAACTTCCTACTTTAGCCGTTCCTTTTTCACTAACAGCTTCTACGATAAAACTTCCACCAGCTAAACTATCTTTAGGCGTTTGTTCAAAAATACCGACTGCAATCGGAACATTTCCGACGCCGTCTATCTCACGTAACTGCTGAACAATTTTGTCGGCCATTACTTTACCTTGCTTTAATAGTTCATCACGACTAATTTTTGTTTCAAAGTCAGCACCGAATTCTACCTTTTGATAATAATCAATGGCATTCATTGATAAACCGATAGTAATGCCGCCTAATGAATACTTATCATCTTTTTTAATCATATAGTTTTGTTCTAAAATAGAGTTTAAGTAAATAGGATTGCGTTCATTTGGTTCGGTTTTGCCATTATCTTCTGGGTTCAACCCTTTCGGATTCTCTTTACTAACCCGTTTCAACCAGCTGTTAGCCATTTTTTCAGTCATGTATTGTCCTTCTTGAAAATAATAATTATCTGTGTCAAAGTGCAACTGAGAAAGACTCATTAAACCTATTTCAAATGATTTTAAATTGAAATTCGAATTTAAACCTAGTGTCGACCCTCTTGTTTTACTTACTTGATAACTCCCATTGTTTACGACTGTTTTATAATAGTCATTTGATAACTGGTGACTAGTCGTTGTTATTTTTTTTGTTTTCTCAGCAGTATTTGCAGGGTTACTATTCGTACTTTCACCTGTAGGGTCACTGCAGGCGCTTAGTAAAAAAACAGTAGCTACCAGTGTTGCAATGATTTTTTTATTCATTTTCTTCTCCTTCTAATGCCTTCAATAGTTGATCTTCATTCCAAACAGCAATCTCAAGCTTTTGAGCTTTGTCTAGTTTGCTACCTGCTTCTTCACCGGCAACGACAAGGTTCGTTTTTTTGGAAACACTCCCTGTTACTTTTCCACCAAGGTTTTCAATGCGGTCTTTTGCTTCTTCACGAGTAAAATGTGTTAGTTTTCCAGTTAAAACGATTGTTTTACCATTAAAATAAGAGTCACTTTGAGCTACTTCTGCTTTTTTCTTACCTAGGTAAACTAAATTGACTTCGCATGCGCGTAATTCATTTATCAGTTCTTCCACTTCAGGTAATGAAAAGTAAGTTACAAAACTTTCAGCTATGATTTCTCCAATGCCTTCAATAGCAATGATGTCTTCTTGTTTAGCCGTTTGAATATTTTCGATAGTTTCAAAATGTTCCGCAATTTGCTTAGCAGCTTTTGATCCAACATGTCGGATACCTAAACCGAATAATAAACGTTCCAATGAATTGCTGCGACTAGCATTGATAGCTGTCAATAAGTTATTAGCAGCTTTGTCTTTGATTTTATCTAATGTAATCAACTGGTCATATGTTACTTTATATAGATCAGCCACATCGTGAACTAAGCCTTTTTCAAATAATTGAATAACCACTTTTGGTCCCATTCCATCAATATTCATTGCATTACGTGAAGCAAAGTGAGCCAAGCCTTCTGTCATTTGAGCAGGACATTTAGGATTAATACAACGCAAAGCTACCTCTTCTTCTAAATGAACTAATTCACTTTCACAAGCTGGACAATGAGTTGGAACAACGTAACTTTTACTATCTGTTGGTCTTTCTTCTAAAACGACGCGGGTTACTTCAGGAATAATGTCTCCTGCTTTATGAACGATAACAGTGTCTAATAACCGAATATCTCGTTCTTTTATCAAATCAACATTGTGTAGACTGGCACGTCTTACCGTAGTGCCTGCTAATAAAATGGGATCCATAATTGCAGTTGGTGTCACCACTCCTGTTCTACCTACAGACCATTCGATATCGCGAATCACAGTCGTGCCTTCTTCTGCTTTAAACTTATAAGCAATCGCCCACCGTGGCGCTTTGATGGTATAGCCGATTTCTTCTTGTGCATCAAATTCATTTACTTTGATGACGATACCATCGATTTCGTAAGGTAATTGTGTTCGTTTGTCGAGAAAAGATTGAATATATGCCCAAACTTCTTCGATTGTTTCATACACCTTGCGTTCATGATTGGTACGGATTCCTAGCTCATCTAATTGCTGCAATGCGGCTTCTTGACTGTCTGCTGTCATTTCACCAAAAACTGCAACAGTATAAAAAAAGGTGTTTAAATTTCGTTTAGCTGTTTCTTTAGCATCTAAGTTACGTAACCCACCTGCTGCAGCATTTCTAGGATTAGCAAAAACAGCTTCTCCATTTTCTTCTCGTTCTTCGTTTAATGCCACAAAAGATGATTTTGGCATATAGCATTCTCCACGAACTTCAATATTGTAAGGCTTTTTCAATCTTAAAGGAACAGATTTTACAGTACGAATATTTTGAGTCACATTCTCTCCAATTGTTCCATTACCACGAGTAGCTGCTAATGCTAATTTTCCCTCTTTATATTTTAAAGAAATAGCTAAGCCATCAATCTTCAACTCACAAATATAACGAAACTTTTTGTCTGTTAGTTTTTGAATGCGTTTATCAAATTCAATCAAATCATTTTCGTTAAATGCGTTGCCTAAACTAAGCATTGGAATATCATGGACGACTTTTTCAAAGCCCGGTGAAATAGTCCCACCTACTCGTTGCGTTGGTGAATCATTTGATATTAAGTCAGGAAATTTTTCTTCCAATTCAACAAGTTCCTTGTACAGTTTATCGTAATCTGCATCTGAAATGACAGGTTTATCTTGCACATAATACTGATAGCCATATTTATCAAGTAAGTCTCTTAAATCACTGACCCTATTTTTTGCTTCTTCAAAAGTTTGGTCTATAGACATTTAAAAGCTCCTTTCTTTTTAGGTCTTAATTGAGCTTCAAACTCTAGTCATTCGAAAAAACGAGAAATGTCTTTGAGGATAAAAAGCATCCTCTTTGTCATTTCCTGTTTTTCTTTCATGACTGGACAGAGTTCTACGCATCTTGTTTTTCTATTGGGGCGAATGCGGCTAATAAACGTTTGATTCCTTGTTCTTTGAAGGCTATGTCTAGTTGTAAGTTATCGGCATCGCCGGTTACTTTAACAACCGTTCCTACGCCCCATTTTTTGTGTACAGCTTTATCCCCGGTGCTCCATGCTAGTTTATCTGCACCACTTTCTTTTTTATTGCTAATTGGTGATTGATAGGGTACGCTTGCTGCTTTTTCTGCTTGATTGGTACGATAAGGTGTCGAGCCAGTTGGACGACTATATGATACACCTTGTGTACCTACAGGTTGATTATTCCCTAACTCAATGACTTCGTCCGTTATTTCTCTAATAAATCGCGAAGCTTGGTTACTTTGCATTCTTCCATATAATACGCGAGAATACGCATTGGTGATGTACAATTTTTTCTCAGCGCGAGTAATACCTACATAAGCTAAACGACGTTCTTCTTCTAAGTCGTCTTCTTCCATCATTGAACGAGAAAGCGGGAAAATCCCTTCTTCTAATCCAATTAAAAAGACAACTGGGAATTCTAATCCTTTAGCTGCGTGTAATGTCATCAATGTTACTTCACTTTGTGGTTCTTCTTCGAGATTATCTAAATCTGAAATTAGAGCCAAATCTGTTAAGAAAGTAAGTAAACTTTTATCCTCGCCGTTATCTTTTTCAAATTGTTGAGTAACGGATAGGAACTCTTTAATGTTTTCAACACGTGTTTCAGATTCTAGTGTTCGTTCCAATTCTAAACTTTTCAGGTAACCACTACGGTCAAGAACTTCTTCTACTAACTTGGTTACTGGAAGGTATTCTTGCATTTGTTGTAAATCACGAAGCATGAAAGCAAACCCTTCAAGTTCGCCCGCTGCTTTACCTTTGATGTTTGTGATAGAAACATTTAAAGCTGCTTCTAATAAAGACCACTCATATTCATTGGCAAAACTTCTTAGTTTTTCGATTGTGCCTGGCCCGATTCCTCTTTTGGGTGTATTAATGACTCTTTCAAAACTCATATTGTCTTCAGGATTGGCAATCAGACGTAAATAAGCTAAAACGTCACGAATTTCTTTGCGATCATAGAACTTGTGTCCGCCAACCATTTTGTAGGGAATATTCGATTTCAAGAGATTTTCTTCTATCACACGCGATTGAGCATTCGTCCGATATAAAACTGCAAAATCACCATAGTTGTAACCTGATGATTTCATTTCCTCTAGTACTTTTGAAACCACGTATCGCGATTCATCGCCTTCAGATTGACCACGGTAATAAGTAATTTTATCTCCTTCATCATTGTCTGTCCAAAGTTTTTTCACTTTACGTTTGTTGTTGTTTGCAATGACATCATTTGCTGCCTTTAAAATGTATTTAGTTGAACGGTAATTTTGTTCCAACATGACTACTTTTGCATCTTGGTAATCCTTTTCAAAATCTAAAATGTTATCCATATTTGCTCCACGCCAACCGTAAATACTTTGGTCTGCATCTCCAACAACACATAAATTTTTAAAGCGTTTAGCCATCATATTGACTAGTGTATATTGAGCCGTGTTCGTATCTTGGTACTCATCTACATGAATGTAATGGAATTTGTTTTGATAATAATGCAACGTTTCTTCGCTTTCTTCAAATAAACGGATCGTTAGCATAATTAAATCATCAAAATCGACTGATTGATTCCGACGCAATTCGTGCTGGTAATCATCGTAACAATCCGCTACCAGTTTTTCAAAAAAGCTGTTAGCGGATTTACGGTATTCTCCTGCAGTCATCAATTCGTTTTTAGCGTTACTAATTTCAGAAAGGATGGCTCTTGGATTGTATTTTTTAGGATCGATGTTTCGTTCTTTCATAATTCGTTTCATTAAGGTTTGTTGATCGCCTGGATCACTAATCGTGAAAGCTTTGTTGTATCCAATGCGGTCGATATCACGACGCAACATGCGCACACACATCGAGTGAAACGTTGAAACCCAGACACTGTCACCACCGGTTTCCATTAAACGCCCCACACGTTCTTTCATCTCTTTAGCGGCTTTATTTGTAAAGGTTATTGCCAATATATTCCATGGGTTAACGCCTTTTTCATCAATCAAATATGCAATGCGATGCGTTAACACACGCGTCTTTCCACTGCCTGCTCCTGCCATAATTAAAAGAGGACCTTCTGTATGAGCTACAGCTTCCTTTTGTCCTGGGTTCATACCATCTAGCAAGTTGTTTTGTATTACCAAAATTTGTCCATCCTCTCTTTGTATCAATCTCGTTCGTTTAATACATTCATCTTTTTATTTTATCAAATTAAATTAAATTTTTGCGTAAGTTTCCATTTTCCATTTTACCACAGATTGACCCTATATTAGAAATGAATAAAAAGATTCGAATGAAAAAACTGAGATAAAAACATAGAACATGTCTTTATCTCAGCTATCTATTATAAATCAATTAATAAAAGTTTGTTTTTGTCTCGCTAAATCTGTTAAGTAATCAAAAAAGATTTCTGGATCAGCTTCATATACCAAATTTACTGGTCGTCCATCCGGTGATTCTTCTATTTTCCCTTGACTAACACCCTTTGAATGCACAATCGAATAAACAATCTTTTGCTTCATGCTATCCATTATTTCAATTGTCGTTGTTGTCAAAACATCCCATAAAAAATAAGTAGAATTCGTATGCAGATGAACTAATGGCGGCACAATAGCGTATGCTTGACCTAAGAAATCAATACCGATATTCGCTCTTTGACGTGCCCATCTCATTCGCACTTCATTGGTTAAAGGAACCATATTCGTGCTTTCTAGTGCAACTAGATCAATTTCGATTGAACTATTCCAGACGGTTTGAACAGCTTCTGGATCCCAAAAAGCATTCCACTCTGCTGTTCCATCATGTTCTGGTTCTTCTACATTGCCTTTTTCAAGAAAAGTTCCGCCCATCCAAGCTAGCTTTTCAATTTTCTCTTCAATATCTGGAGCTTGTTCTAGTGCCCTTGCTAAATCAGTTAAAGGTCCAACAAAAACGAGCGTAACTTTTTCTTCACTGGAACGAAGTTTTTCAATTAAATGTTCATGAGCCGGAATACTCGTTTCTTTCGTTGTGATAGGTTCAAACTCATTTAACAAAGGCAAGGCATCAACTGTAAAAGCGTGCATACGCCATTCTTTTGGAAAAGGGTTCTTTCCTCTAGAGTTCGACGCTGCTATCTCAATATTTGCTCCATGGCCAAAACGTTCAATGATTTTCCGACTTGCTGATACCGCTGGTTCTAGATAACAATCCGCAGGAATAACCCCTATTCCAATTAATTCTACTTCTTTCATTTGCAACAACATAAATAAAGAAACCAAATCATCTACTCCGCCATCGTGATTCAAATATACTTTTTTCATCATTCTCAGTCATCCCTTCTTCTTTTAAAATCCGAAAATCATTTATTCTGAAAGATAATGAATAATACTAATCGTAATTTTATTTATTAGAATACGCATTTCTTTTCGTGCTAATGGATAATTACCGGATTTCAAATAACCATTTAACCTTTCAAAATGTTCAATTTTCATTTCTCGGTTTCTTTTCATTAACGTAAGGTATTCTGGATTATCGATCTTTTGTAATTCCCGAATGGTGTCCATCACAATTTTTACAGAATAGTTATTTTTACTAAAAGCTAGTATTTCATGTAACAGTTGTGTTTCTAAATCAAGAAAGGCTCGTTCTGATTCATGGTGACAATTTTTCATATGAACTAATAGTTTATCTACTTCGGTTCCGTCAAATACAATTTCTTTGATCTGTAAATAATAAAAGTAATCAATGAAATTCATTTCAATAAATTCCATTCTTTCTTGTAAATCACGTGAACCGATAGTTTGTTCTCGAACGCGTGCTCCTTTGTAGGCTTCAAGGTCTAAATATCCTTCTTTTTGAAGCTGCTGGAACGCTTGGCGTATCGGTGTACGACTAATATGTAGCTCTTTAGATAAGTCTAATTCTGTAATACGCGTTTGGGGCAACCATTGCCTCGTATAAATTTTTCCTTTTATGTATTGATAAGCTATTTCATCTAATTTTTTAGGTTTAACCACGAATTTCCACTCACTTATCGTTAGATTGTTTGTTCAGTTTTCTATTCTTCAATTGTAATGATTTCTTCTCTTATATACAAGGGTATTAGACTCTTTTAAAAGAATTATTTCATTTCCTTAATGAACGAGCTATCCTGATTTTTTCGACTGCTCCACTTTCACTTAAGAATGCTGCTGATAAAATAAAAAAGCCTCCAATGATTTGGGCAATCGTCATTCGTTCGTTTAGAAATAATGTCGATAAAATAACCGCTGAAATAGGATCAATATAACTTAGAATCGCTATTGTTTGTCCTTTTAAGTTTTGCATGGCTGAAAAATAAAGAGCATACGCAATACCCGTATGAACGATACCTAAAAGTAGCAAATAAACGAAAGAACTCGTAGAAATAGACAAGATGTTCATCCCTTCTTTTAAAAAAACGTAAGGAGCTAATACAAGAGATGCTGCCATTAATTGGATGATTGTTATTTCTAGACTAGCCATATTTTTTAAGAATTTAGTTTCTAAGATGACACTGGCATATAATAGCGCTGCTCCAATCCCATAAGCTATTCCGAGTGTATGATTGTATCCTAGTCCATTCATTCCACCTTTTTCAACAATTAAATACATACCCATTAATGCTAAAAAAACACACCCCGTTTTTAGTGCAGTCAATTTTTCTTTTAAAATAAAAGGCGATGCCAGCACAACAAATAAAGGCGCCATATAATAACTTAACGTAGCATTTGAAATTGTCGTATAACGATAGGCTTCAAATAATAAAATCCAATTTAACCCAATGGCTGCTCCAGAGTAAAATAGAACACCTGCATTTTTTTTACTCTTCTCCCAAGACAACCGTTCTTTCTTTAGACCTAAGACTAAAATCAAAAATAAGCTTCCAAAAAAACCACGATAGAGGGCTATTTCACTTGAAGTTAAATCAATATTTTTAACAAAAAGTCCTATTGTTCCAAAAATCAGCATTGCAGCAATTACTTTTACTTTTGCTTTTACCATCTGTCACTCTCCTTTCTTTAGTTTATTGACATAATAGAAATGACATAGAAAACTTTTACTACAAAGTTTCCTATGCCATTTCTTTTCATCCTACATGTTTTTTAAAAGCTTTAAAGTCCGACCCTATTGAAAATTTCATTTACATTTTTTAAATGGTAGCGATAATCAAATGCATCATCCAATTCTTCTATTGTTAAAAGAGACATAATTTTTGTGTCTCTTTCTAGTAAATCACGAAAAGGAATCTGACTTTCCCAAGAAATAGCTGTTTTAGGTTGAACTAAATCGTAAGCTTTTTCACGGCTCATCCCTTTATCAATCAATTTCAACAGAACCCGTTGGCTGTAAATCAAGCCATAAGTAGCTTTCATATTTCGCTTCATGTTCTCAGGATAAACAGTCAACTCTTTCATAATAGTTCCAAATCGGTTGAGAATATAGTCTAAAAGGATCGTTGTATCTGGTAAAATAATTCGTTCAGCTGATGAATGCGAGATATCTCGTTCATGCCATAAAACAACATTGTCATAAGCTGTAATCATGTGTCCTCGGATAACTCGCGCTAACCCCGTAACATTCTCGGAGCCTATTGGATTACGTTTATGAGGCATCGCAGAAGATCCTTTTTGCCCTTTAGCAAAAAATTCTTCTACTTCACGAGTTTCAGACTTTTGAAGCCCGCGTATCTCAGTAGCAAATTTTTCTATACTTGTCGCTATTAAGGCTAGTGTTGCCACATATTCTGCGTGTAAATCACGAGGCAAGATTTGTGTAGAAATTTCTTGTGCTCGGATACCTAATTTTTCACAAACGTATTTTTCAACTTCTGGCGGTGTGTGGGCAAATGTTCCAACTGCACCACTGATTTTTCCGGCTTCTATCCCTTGTGCTGCATGTTCAAAACGATCTATATTTCGTTTCATTTCAGAATACCAGAGAGCTAGTTTTAAACCAAAAGTAGTGGGTTCTGCGTGCACTCCATGTGTGCGTCCCATCATGACAGTGTATTTATACGTTTTTGCTTTTTCAGCTAAGACATCTAAAAAGGTCGTTAAATCTTTTCGCAACAATTCATTTACTTGCTTCAATTGGTATCCATAAGCTGTATCAACGACATCTGTACTCGTTAAACCATAGTGAATCCATTTGCGCTCCTCACCAAGTGATTCAGAAACAGCTCGAGTAAAAGCGACAACATCGTGACGGGTCTCCTCTTCGATTTCCAGGATTCGTTCCACTTTAAAACTCGCTTTTTCCCTTACTTTTTTAGCTTCTTCTTTAGGAATATCTCCTCTTTGGGCCCAAGCTTCTACTGCTAGAATTTCTACTTCTAACCACGTGTTATAACGGTTCTCATCTGTCCATAATTGTCCCATTTCCGGTCTTGTATAGCGTTCGATCATTCGACTGTACTCCTTTTTTGTATCCAGATTCCTGTATCATCAATATTTTCTATTGTTTTACTAATGTCTTTTGTCAAAATAGTAATGTGTCCCATTTCGCTGCCTTTATTAGCTTCTTTTTTTCCATAATAATGGAAATGCCAATTTGGTTTTAATTGAATTTGTCTTTTTGCTTCTTCCATTTGTTCTCCTAAAATAGTTATAGATACCATTTTAGAAAACAACGTAATCTCTGGTAATGGCCAACCACAAATAGCTCGAATATGTGTTTCATATTGAGAAGTCGAACAAGCATCGATGCTGTAATTAGCTGAACTATGAGGACGTGAAACCAATTCACTTACATATAGCGCTCCAGAAGTGGTCAAAACCAATTCTATTCCTAATGTACCAACTAAATCTAGTCCTTTTGCGAGGGCTTGACTGATTCTTTCAACTTCTTGAGATACATCTTCTGAAACTCGAGCCGGAACAATCGTTTCTTTTAAAATATTTTGACGATGAATGATTTCAGCTGTTGGAAAAACGGATGTATCTCCTGCAGCATTTCTTGAAATGACTATCGCTAATTCTCGTTCAAAAGGAATCCATGCTTCTAAAATACAGGTTCCTGTTTTTAACAGTTCTTCACATTTTGGGATATCTTCTTCTCCATAAAGAAAAGCTTGATCTTTTTCTTCATACTCATCACGTATTCTTTTTAACACGCAAGGAAAACCGATTGAGCTGGCTGCTGTTTTAATATCTTCTAACGTTAAAATAGTCGCATAAGGAGCCAAATTAACGTTATTCATTTCTAAATAAGCTTTTTCTAAAAGACGGTCTTGAGCAATGGATAATAGTTCGCTTCCTTGTGGGACAGCGACCGTTTTTTTTAACACTTCAATCTTACTTGCATCAACATTTTCAAATTCATACGTTATCACGTCACACTTCATAGCAAAATCCATTAGTGCTTCTTCGTCATCACATTTAGCTACAATTTGCCAATCAGCTACTTGGCCAGCGGGACAATTTTCCTTAGGATACAATACTCCAACAATATAGCCCATTTGTTTCGCGGCTAATGCCATCATCCGTCCTAATTGCCCTCCACCAATGATACCAATCGTTTTTCCAGGAATAATTATATCAAGCAACTGTCTCACTACTTTCTCGTACATGTATTTTTTTCTCTTCTTATACTAGTTTATCAGTTAACTCAATAACTGTCATGAATTATAACTGATTATGGCTTGTTTTCTTATAATTCGCCACGCTGTTTTAATGCACGTCTTCTTTTCTTAACTTTTTTTGTCCAGAAACCACCACTTATATACTTTGGTTCATAAGAAATAACAAAAGCTTTAGATTCTATTTCACTAATTTGTTTGTATAATTTCCGTTCTGATTTACGAGTAGTCAGTATTTCTAAAACTAACCGGTCTCCTTCTTTTCCTAAAGCATAACTCGTTGTTACACCGTAGCCTAATTCTCGCAAATTTTCAGCGATACCACTTTTTATATCGGGCACAATTGCCGTTACCATAATGTGTCCAAGGGCTAAATATTCCTCAATTTGAATACCAACTGCAATACCAACTCCATAACCAAGTGCATAAGCCGCAATATTCCAAAAATTATCTAAGCGATCGAGAACTAAGCCTAACCCTACAACATAAATGGTAATTTCAACCATCGCAACGAACGGGGCAATCATTCGGTACCCTTTCATGGTTAACATAAATCGAATTGTATTTAGCGCTACATAAGCTAAATTGATGATAAAAATAAGCCCTAAAAATTGTAAACTTGTATCCATTTAGTAAAATCCCCGATCTATTACTATAGTAGTTTATTTCTTTATAAGACTATCAAATATTCTCAAAATAGCAAATAAAAAATTATTTTTTAGTGCTTTTTTGGTTTAAAGACGATAATGGACATGTTTGCATCTTTTTTGTTGCACTTATCCAAAACTCTTGAGGATGGACTAGTTTAGTGTTTTGTGACTTGTCCGTAATCAATTTTTAGGCGTTGTATTAGGTCATCGATAAGTTACAGGTTATTTTATTGTACAAAAAACAGGTGTCAGTGAGTTTTTAATCACCAACACCTTAGTATTTAGCCTGATTGTCTATTCATTGAAAAAAAATGACAAAACCCTATTCCATAACAAAATTTTTGCTGATGTCAATTAAAACCTTTAAATCGTCTCAGATAAATTTGTTTGCATTCCTTCTTCTGTCAGCATTTCTGCACTTTTTTTATTGCGTCCATGATGAGAAAGAATATTTAAACTAATTGCTGTCATACTTGTTACCACGATACCGTTTCCTGTAAAGGTTTGAACAGCTGCTGGTAATTTTGCGAATAATTCTGGAACGACAGTTACACCTAAACCAAGTCCAAGAGACAAAGCAACAATCATTAAGTTGCCGTCTTGGTTTAGGTCGACTTTACTAAGCAATTTGATTCCTTGAGTAGCAACCATTCCGAATAAAATCATCATTGCTCCACCTAAAACAGGTTCAGGAATGATGGTAGCAAAGGCACCGATTTTAGGAACTAATCCTAAAAACATTAAAAATCCTGCTGCAAAATAAATGGGTTTGCGTGTGCGAATACCAGACATTTGAACCAACCCAACGTTTTGTGAAAAAGCTGTATATGGGAATGTGTTAAAAATACCCCCTAAAATAATAGCCAATCCTTCAGCACGATACCCTTTTTTCAAGTGTTCTTCTTCAATTGGTTGGCCAGTTACTTCTCCAAGAGCAAAATAAACTCCTGTAGATTCAACCATACTGACAATTGAAATTAAAATCATTGTCAGTATAGAAGACCATTCAAAAACAGGTGCTCCAAAATAAAACGGTTTTGGGAAATGGAACCAGGTAGCTTCTGCTACAGGAGCTAAACTAACAAGTCCCATAAATGAACCAACAACGGTTCCCGAAAGTAAGCCAATGATAATCGCTAATGAGTGAATGAATCCTTTAGTAAATAATTGGATGCCTAAAATTATAGCAACAGTTAAAAAAGCTAAAAATATATATTTGCCAGAACCAAAATCAGCTGCGGTTTTCATTCCACCGCCCATTTTTTCAATCCCAACTGGAATAAGGGTTAATCCAATGACGGTAATAACGGTCCCTGTTACAACTGGAGGAAAAAACCGTTTAATTTTTGAAAATAAACCAGCAATTAAAAGAATGAAAATTCCTGAAGCAATGATTGAACCATACATAGCGCCTATACTTTTAGTTGTTCCAATTAAAATAAGTGGAGAAACAGCTTGCATGGCGCAACCTAATACGACAGGTAAACCAATTCCAAAATAACGGTTAACAAATAATTGCAATAACGTAGCGACTCCACACATAAAAATATCGATTGATACGAGATAGGTCATTTGTTCTGAGTTGAACCCAATAGCTCCACCAATCAATAAAGGAACTAAGACAGCTCCAGCGTACATAGCTAGTACATGTTGTAATCCTAATGCTGCTGCTTTTGAGTTTGTTAACATTTTAGTTATTCCCCTCTTCTTCTACAAATTTAACGACACCATTTTCAAAAGCGCGAATTCGAGCTAAAGATAAAATATCAAAACCTAAATTTTCTAAATCTTTACGTCCAGGTTGAAACGATTTTTCAATAACAATTCCAATTCCCGCGATAGATGCTTCAGCTTGCTGGCAAATATCAACTAACCCTTTTGCCGCTTGTCCATTGGCTAAAAAATCATCGATTAACAATACGTGGTCATTTTCTGTTAAATAATTTCTTGAAATCGTTATATCGTTTGTTGTTTTCTTTGTGAATGAGTAAACACTTGAAGTGTACAGATTATCAGTTAACGTAAGGCTCTTATGTTTGCGAGCAAAGATAACAGGTACTCCTAAAGCTAGACCTGCAAATACAGAAGGTGCGATACCAGAAGTTTCAACCGTTAGAATTTTAGTGATGCCTTTATCAGTAAAATAACGCGCAAATTCATCTCCCATGGCTTGCATCAAAACAGGATCAATCTGATGATTCAAAAAGTTATCTACTTTTAAAACATCCTCGCCTAATACTACTCCATCTTTTAAAATACGTTCTTCCAATAATTTCATTTTTATCCTACCCTTCTTTTGTAAACTCTTCTAAATATAATAAAAAGAGGCCTTTTTAACTTTGCTTGGCTTCATACCAAAGCAAAGAAAAAAGACCTCCAAGTTTTAATGCACTCAGTTTGTTTTTGATTTCTTTACTTATAGTCCAACATTTACGGTGCTGGGTAGAAACTTGCCAACCATATCTTGGCGTTATATAAGTTAATGTAATATAGAATATACTTTTTTTATCATCAAACGTCAATAGCTTTTTTGTTTTTCTCATGAAATTACCAGAATAAATGAACTTTTTACATAATATAACCTTATA
Source organism: Carnobacterium sp. (assembly GCA_036639135.1). Classification (GTDB taxonomy): domain Bacteria; phylum Bacillota; class Bacilli; order Lactobacillales; family Carnobacteriaceae; genus Carnobacterium_A. The sequence goes on from JAVWJE010000004.1 coordinate 25,041, forward strand.
TTGTTCGTGTATAGAATAAAAGCTAAAACATATCGCTTTCTATTTTTTTAAGTTATATTGATATCTTCATAATGAATTTTTTAAACATTCAATATTTCATTAATCATTCATTACCTCTTGCGGAATACGGTCAACAAATAAATTAACTAATCTAGATCCTTCTATATCGTTAGAAGTAAAAATATAATCTGCATACTCTACTACAGCTTCCTCGTTTGCATGAGGGATACTCCCATATTGCATAATGAAAAAACCTGCTATAGAGTCTACATCGTTGGATTCTATATTTGTATTAAAAAACTCATTAAATTTAGAAAGAGGCGTTGATCCATCTACTAGATAACGTGTTTCATTTATCGCTTCAATCATACTATAGGTTTCATCGTACTCATCATCAATGTCCCCAACAATTTCTTCTAATAAATCTTCCAATGTTGCTATTCCAACAACCCCACCATATTCATCATTCAAAATGGCCATCTGGTTACGGGTACGTTTTAGCTCATACAATAAGTCATCCATAAAAATAGTTTCAGGTACATATAAAGGAGGGTTCAATATATCTTTGATATCAATATCATCCAACTTTGTTGTTCTTGAAGCCTTTAACAAGTTTTTTACATGGACAATCCCAATAATATTATCTTTATCTGAAACATAAACAGGTACACGTGAAAATCTGCAATCTAATAATAAAGGAATATTTTCTTCAGTTCCGTCCTCATAATCAATCATGAAAGTATCTGTTCGAGGTACCATAATTTCTCTTGCCATTTTCGTATCCATTGATAAAACACCTTTTAGCATAGTAAATTGTTCTACATCAATAGCTCCTTTTGCTTGGCTATTTTCTAAATAAGATCGAAACTCATCACGAGTCATTTTTTCTTCTTTTTTAGTAAAGTCTATTGGTGTCAACCTTTTTAATACACTCGTTGATAACGATAATAATTTTACAAATGGAGTAAAAAGAAACTGAGCTATTCTGATAGGTCCGGCGGTAAAACGAGCAACTTCTTCTGCGTTTTGCAAGGCAACTTGTTTCGGATATAATTCTCCAAATACAAGCGTAATATAAGATAAAATAACTGTTACCAACACAACTGCTAGTTGTTTTCCACCTGGAATGCTTGTTAAAAGAGGTTCCAAACGCGAAGCAAAGCTTGTTGCGGCTGAGGCACTGGCAATAAATCCTGCTAGTGTGATAGATACTTGAATCGTTGCAAGAAAATTATCTGAATTTGCCAATAATTTTAACACTGCAGCTGATTTTTTATCACCTTGGGCAGCTTTTTCTCTTACTTTACTTTGGTTTAAAGATACAAATGCCATTTCTGCTGAAGCAAAAAAAGCGTTGATAGCTGTTAGAACAATAATAAATATAATTTGTCCTAACATCGACTGACTGTCGGGGTCTGAATTCATAAATCTTGATCTCCTTTTTAATAGTTGCGTTTTTTCGATTAGGAAAAACATACCATAATTACCACTTCATAGCAACTTGCTTTTAACCCATTAATTGATTAGTTGATTTACACGCTCTAGTCATTGGGAAAAAAGATAAATATCTTTAAGGATAAAAAGCATCCTCTTTGCCATTTCCTGTTTTTCTTTCATGACTGAACAGAGCGCTCAGCATCTTTTTTTAATTGAGTTATGAACCCTAACTCTTTGGGTAAATTCAACTGTATCCTCGAGGCTTTTAGCCTCTTGCGGTAAAGTTTCATTTCCCTCTCAGAGTTGAACAGAGTTCTTCACATCTTCTTATTTTAATAGTTCTTCTATGTTTCCTAATAGGGGTTTCATTGCTGCTGTGACGTCTCCACTTGATTTTCCTTCGATCATGGTTACCATTAGATAACTTTTGTTTTCTGCATCAAAAGCCAGTAAGAATCCATTTGTATCTGCATCTTCGCCTTCTACTTTCGATTCTGTTGTTTCGGCTGTCCCTGTTTTTGCTGCAAGGTTCTTTTTGTTTAGTGAAGCTAAACTATGCGCTGTTCCTTCAGTTTTTTCGACTACTTTAATTAAATTATTTTTGACTATATTCGCTGATTCAGCAGTTACAGCCATTTTAGGTTCAGGATTCTTTTGATCAGATGTTAATTTTGGATAAACCAATTTGCCTTCATTTACAAAAGCAGAAAACGACGTTGCTTGTTGAATAGGGTTCATCAAGAGTTGTCCTTGTCCATAGGCTGTATCTGCTAATAACGTTTCTTTAGCTAATTTTCCATCGTTTGAAATTTGAGCTGGATTCATTGCAATTGGTAAATTTAATTTTTCTCCAAAAATAAATTTTGATAATCCCTCTTCATAAACTTTTTGACCCATCTCCAATGCTTCTTTAGCAAAGTAGATGTTATCCGAATAAACCAAAGCTGATTCTAAGTTTACTTGTGGTATATCTGAAACTCGTACAATAAAATGGTCTCCCCATGATGAATCCTTTTGCCATTTTAAGCCATTCATTTTGTGCGTTTTATCTGGTGTTGTTACTCCTGCATCTAATCCGATTGCGGCGGTAATCGTTTTAAATGTCGAACCTGGCGCATACCCAGCTGCAAAACGAGCTAGAAAAGGACTGTTTACATTATCGGCATACTTTTGATATTCTTCAGTACTTATGCCCATTGTCATTAGATTCGCATCGTATGAAGGTGTGCTGACTAACGATAATAAACTGCCATCTTTAGGATCCATGAAAACAGCTGAACTATTTTCATCCGTTAATTGGTCATAAGCAGCTTTTTGAAGTTTAGCATTAATAGTCAAAGTTATGTCTTCACCATCTTCAACTTCTGTTTCTTGAAGCACTTTCTTCAACTCATCTTTTTCATTATTAATGACAATTCTTCCGCCTTTTTGGCCGTTTAATCGCTTATTAAATGTCGATTCTAAACCGGATTTACCAATAACATCTCCAGCTTGTAAGCTTGGATTCTTCTCAATATCTTCTGCTGTAGCTTCGCCAACATATCCGATTAGGTGTGCAGCAGCCTCATTCAATGGATACGTCCTAATTGTTTTCTCTTGGTAAAGAACCCCTGGTACTTCGGGAGTCTCTCCTTCTTTTACAATTTTAAAAGGAACAAAGCTATCGGGTAAAACCCATTCTGCTGATAATTTATTTTCTACTTGTTCTTTTGTAACTCAGATTGTTTCACTAATTACTTTCAATTTTTCATCTTTTTCAGTTCCTTCACCTAAAGCTACAGGGTGAATTCCAGCATCCCAAACTTTTCCTTCAGTCGCTAGCGCAGAACCATCTGATGATAATATATCCCCTCGTTTACCCACAGTCGAAGTCAAACTAATCTTATCCTTTGGTTCTAACTCTGGAAAAATAAGCTGAGTATCCCAATTGATTTTATAATCACCTTCATCTTTGTTCATGCTTGTGGTGAAAGATTGCTTGTCTAATTTTCCTAAAGAAGTTTTCATCTCTACTGTATAAGAAATATCGTACTCTTTTTTATCCTTATTAAAAGCAACTTTCATATCAGAAGTCGTTAAATCAGAAACACCGATTCCACCATAAATTGCTTCATACCTTTTTTTCACTTTATCTTTAGTGTAACCAATTTTTTTTAACGATTCTTCTGAAGCTAGTTTACTTATCGTTGAATAATCCTGTTCTTCTAAGGCTTGCAGGTAAGATAAAACTGTTTCTTGTGCTGCTTTTTCGTCTTTTTGTTTTGACCAAAAATAATACCCTGTTCCTCCACCAATAATTAATGCAATAATCAAAACAATAGCAGCTATCATGATCCATGTTGGTCGTTTTTGTTTCTCATTGTGTTTTATGGCTTTCAATAATATTCCTCCTTATGTTGAATGGTCTCCTTATTTTATTTAATAGAGCACTACGCATCTTGTTAGAATTGAGCTTTGTGCTCTAGCTCTTCGGTAAAA
>JAVWJE010000004.1:29055-47579 GCA_036639135.1 Carnobacterium sp.
GCGGTAAATTTTCATTTTCCTTTCAGAGCTGGTCAGAGCACTACGCATCTTGTTGTTCTGCATCTTGTTGTTCTGCATCTTGTTGTTCTTGTTTACGGTATATTTTCATTTTTTTGCTGAATAACTCCCCATTACTTGGCGGAGTGAAGGTAATGGCATTCGCTCCGGCTTCTATCGTTTTTTGGATGCTTTCTACGGTTGGCCCCCCGGTTGCTATAATTGGTAGTTCTGGGAAGGCGAGGCGAACTTCTCGGACAATATTAGCAGTATTCGCAGCTCCACTGATGTTTACAATATCGACTCCTGCATCTATTTTTTCTTGTATATCCGTAAATTCTGAAACAACGGTTAAAATAATTGGAATATCTACTATTTCATTAACCTCTTTTATAGTACTTAAAGGTGTCGGTGAATTTAAAACAACACCAATACACCCATGTGCTTCTGCGAATAAAGCAATATTCGTAGATCTGTGCCCATGTGTCAATCCCCCACCTACTCCTGCCACTACAGGCATACTTGCTACCGTTGTAATGCCGTTGATGATTGCTGGATGAGGTGTAAATGGATAGACTGCTATCACAGCATCTGCATCGTTGTTCATAATAATGGCAATATCTGTAGTGAAAATTAACGAACGGATTCGTTTACCATTGATTACAATCCCACTAACTTTGCGAATAATTTCTGGTACTTCAATATAATCTTTTCTCAAATCTGTTGTAATTTTTGGAGCCGCTTTTTTAACGAATTCTTCCATTTAGTTACCCTCCTAATATCATCGTACCTTTATGGCATTTCACCTAAATTATTAAAAGTTAGCTAGACTTTATTAAACCTAAACCTTGCATCCTATTTTTATTATCCACTCATCTATTTTTTCATGATTGCTGAGTTTCAGGTATTTTTTACCGACTTGTCCAAAAAGAATAGATTAGTGACGGTCAAAAAGTACTCAACTTGCTCACTTTCATTTATAAACAAACTAGTTAACAATAACTCGTGTTTCAAATAAATACCATATCCCTATTGATACGTTCAACAAGTTTAGTTCGTTTATTTTTTAAAAAAACAATACGTCTAATTTAATCGTACTGATTCAAGTTATGTTCTTCAATTAAACGGATTAACTTTCCAGGATAGTCTGGATCCGTTGCGTAACCACTCTTTTCTAAAGCATAAGCTGCATCTTTGTAATTTGTTGCTGCCAATACTGCAGCATATTGGTTTTCATTCCAAGTTGTTCCATAAACAATCAGTCTAGCGTGTTCATCCATTGACTCTTGCCAACTATCGTATTTCCTAAAAGGTGCTTTTATTTCAATCCATTCTCCGTTGACGAATTCTTTTGTGTTCATCATCACTGTTTTATCTGGATTATCGTCTTTAATGCCATAAAAATTATTGTTCTTCACTGATAGTTCACTTCTACCCCAATCAGATTCTAAGATAGCTTGTGCAATGCTGATACTTGGAAGAATCCCATATGTCTCTTTTAAACTCATAGCATATTCTGCTGTTTGAACAATAAATTGTTGTTCATTACCAAAATCGTTTGTAACTTGTTCAGAATTCTGCGGTTTGTATTCTGAACTCAACAAAATTATTGCACTAAAAAAGATTAAACAACTTGCAAATAAACTAACTAATACCACACTAGGAGTTAACCAAAAAGCAACCCGTTTTTTCTTTTTATATTTTGAAGAAGCATACTTTTTCCGAGGTTTTTTTTTAGCCAATTTGTCACGCCTTCCTTTTTAGTTCATCAACTTATTTATTATTGCTTTCCAGCTTCTTTTAATAGTTGGATATATTCTTCTAAAGATAAATCATATTTCTCAATATATTTGGCATTTTCAATACCAACATAGCGGAAATGCCACGATTCATATTCAATTCCTGTTTCTTTCTCTTTCCCTTGTGGAAAACGTAAGATAAAACCGAAATCTGTCATATGATCCAATAACCAATGTTGAGAATCTTGTGTATCAAATTCAGGTATCAAGCCTTTTCCTGTTTCTAACCAATCTGAATCAACTATATCAACAGCTAATCCTGTATGATGTTCACTGCCTCCTGGAATGGCTATATAATCTTCTGTCAGTTTTAGAGCTTCTTCTTTAGTGTGGTTTTGATCCATATATTTTTGAATGCTAGCATCATAATTTTTTTGTTGCAAATCGACAGAACGGTAACTAGAAACTAAAACAATCTCATAACCCTCTTTTGATGCTTTTGCCAACCAATTTTCATAGTCTTTTTTTATTCGTTCATCAATCATATACCCATTAGGCAAAGTTATTAGAGGCAAGTCTAGGTTTCGATCAATTGGTTGCGAATTGTTGACTAAAAGTAAATTCCAGTCAGTAACAGACACAGCCGGCAATTCGTCTAACATAGCTTGATGTTTTTCTTTTTCTTTTATTTGTTGCTCTTCTTCTGGTGTCATTATTTCAACAGAAGACTGTGCAGTTGATGACGTATTTCCTATAGAATCTTTTGATTCTTCTGACTCTTGCGGTTTGTTTACTAACGTTTCTTCTATCATTCCACATCCAGTAAGTAATCCGACCATTAAAATGCTGCTTGCTATTTTTTTATACTTCATTTCAGTGACGCCCCATTCTCATTTTCAACACACTATAAAATAAAAAATTTTTTTGTTCTCTTCTATAATAACACTTATTGGTAAAATCGTCACAAAAATAGAAAGATTTTTTTGTTACTAAAGGCTTTCATTGTTTTAAAAAATAAGGAACGATAAGAAAAAAGATGGGAGTGTTAACCCATCCTTTTTCTTATCATTCGCTCACTTTTACATGACATAATGTTCTTCGATATTTTCTTTAAACCATTCTAATAAGTCTTGTTTTTCTGTTTCAATTTGTTGTTGAATGATGCCAGGTAAACTTAATCCAATTCGGTCTTTGTAGCTCCAAAAACCATAGTTCATATCAATTTTTAAGATCGTGCTATTTTTACGGTGATGTTGTTCATTTGATTCGTTTTCATTTTCTTGTTGAAAAGATAATTCTGCAGAACCACTATTAACCCATTTTTTAGCTACATGAAATTTGATTCCTAAATATTCGTCGACTGGATTAGCTTCTACTTCAGGGAAAAATGTGGCGTTCCTGATGACTTTTTGAACGAGCATCCATTCATAATCCGTAAACAAGCTAATCATTGCCTGCTCATCTTTCGGTTTTAAATTAACTTCACCCTTTTTCCATCGTTCCCAGTTATCCTGACTAATAGATAATTGACTGGAATAAAAGTCTTTTTCCGTTCTAAAATTTTCTTTTATTGTATATAAGACAATCTGAATAAGTGCTTCTTGCATGGTGCATTCCCCTCTCCATTTCTTATCGTTCTTTAATAGAATAAGTGCTATTCTTATTTTACATGTAACGGCATTAAAACAAAAGTGTAAGGCTTTCCATTGCGTTCGTTTCTATGGCTTGTTACACTATAAAGAGACTAGAACGTGTTATTAGTGATAGATTAAGGAGGAATAGGATGAAAAAATTAAATTGGGGTATTATAGGGTTAGGTTCAATTGCAACGAGCTTTACAACAGCTTTTGTAGCAGAAGACGCAAAAATCTATGCAGTTGGTTCTCGTACGATTGAAAAAGCTGAACAATTTGCAAAAGAACATGGAATCGAAAAGGCATATGGAAGTTATGATGAATTGTTAGATGATCCTGCTATTGATGTGGTTTATATTGCTACACCACATAGTCACCACGCTGATCTTATTATGAAAAGTTTAGAAAAAAACAAGCACGTTCTTTGTGAAAAAGCCATCGTAATGAATCTGAAACAACTAGAGGTTGCTATGGAACTCGCTTCAAAAAAACAGCTAGTTCTAGCTGAGGCAATGACTATTTATCATATGCCGCTCTACCAAGAACTCAAGAAGAGAGTAGCTGATGGGTCACTTGGTAAATTAAAAATGATTCAAGTGTCTTTTGGTAGTTTAAAAGAAGCCGATCCGACAAATCGCTTCTTTAACAAAAATATTGCAGGTGGCGCTTTATTAGATATTGGAACTTATGCATTGTCTTTTGCTCGTTTCTTTTTATCTAGCCAGCCTAAAGAAGTTTTAACGACTGTTAATTTTTTTGAGACTGGAGTCGATGAACAAGCGGGAATTATTTTAAAAAATGATGAAAACGAAATGGCTACTATAGCCATTACCTTTAGGGCTAAAATGCCTAAACAAGGCATCGTTGCTTTTGAAAAAGGATACTTTACTGTAAATGACTTCCCAAGAGCTGATGAAGCGACTTTCACCCATTCTGATGGTTCTGTTGAACAGATTCAAGTTGGTGACACGAATCAAGCTTTAAATTACGAAGCGAGTCATTTTAATGACATGGTACGTACAAAAAAAGATACGAGTTCCCTTAATTTAACTCACGATGTTATGGAAATAATGGATACGCTTAGAGAAAAATGGGGTTTGCATTTCGATTTTGAATAACAAATGTATGAAGATTTAAAAAATTACGAAACGATTCATAGAGGAACCAAAAAGGATGGGACTATGTCTCATCCTTTTTGGTGATAGAATAGGCTATTATAATTTTTTTCAATGAGTAGGTAATTAGGCCAAATCTTTAAGGTGTTAGTGATTAAAAGCTCACTAATACCTATTTGATGACCCAAAAAAGGGATTATGGACAAGTTTAGCAATAAAAGACACAGTTTGTCCGGTTTGAGTTAAAAAAACGCCTAGTTAATGAACTATTATCATTACTGGGCGTTTTTCTTCTAATTTTGGACAAGCGACAATAAAAAAGACGACAACTAGTCCATTATCGCGTTTTAAACCAAAATGCACTAAGAAAGCCTTCAATAAATTGAAGGCTTTCTCATTTTACTTATAAAACCCAATCATTTTCATTGTTTCTTTGTATGAATGATTTATAGAACTTTTATGAATAGATTCGAGCTATTTATTTCTTTAAGACTGCAACGACTTCTATTTCGCATAGACCTTTTAGAGGAAGTTCTTGTACAGCTAAACAAGTACGAGCTGGTTGATGTCCGTTAAATTGTTCTCCATAAGCTTCATTAAAAGCTTGGAAGTTTTCCATTGTCGACAAATAACAAGTCGTTTTAACGACATGCTGCAATGACGACCCTGCAGCTTCTAAAACAGCAGATAAATTTTTGATTGCTTGTTCAGTCTGTTCTTTAATCCCATTTCCAACCATTTTTCCAGTTGTTGGATTCACTCCAAGTTGACCTGCTGGAAAAATGAAGTCTCCAGCTTTAATAACTTGTGAATATGGACCAATCGGCTCTGGTGCGTTTTTAGTATGAATTGTTTCTAACATATAAGTTCCTCCTATGAATTAGTTACTTTTAACAAAAGAAACTCTTTTGAATTTCATCTTTATCCTAATTGTATCATTTAATACCTACGAATTCTTTGATTTTTGCCTTCTTTTTATTCAGACTATTTTTTCCCTTTATTATAGAAAACATCCATATCTTCTTTTGGAACCATACTCCCACCTGTTGCCCAAGAAATATGAGTCGCATTTGACATCTTATCGACTAAGTTATTTTCTTTTAAATAATCTTGTCCTGCTTTTGAATTTAACATGCGAATGGATCCTGGTAAGCCGGCAATCGCTGCTGGCTCTAAAAAGATTTCTTCTTGATCAATTAAAGCAGTTAACAATTTGTAGGTTTGGTTGTCATCTAATGTATACGATCCGCTGAAGAAATCTTCTAATACTTTAGCAACAAAACCAGATGTCCGAGGAACGGCTAAACCATCGGCAACAGTCAATCCATCCAATCCAATGTCTTTAACGGATATCTCGTTGTACTTACCAGTGATTAATCCAACGAGCATAGAAGGTACATGTGTTGGTTCAGCAAAAAAACAATGAACGTTATCGCCATAAATGTGTTTTAAACCGAATGTAACGCCGCCTGGAGATCCTCCAATGCCACATGGCAAGTAAACAAATAATGGATGGTCTGCATCTACTAAAATATTTTTTTCGCTTAATTGTTTTTTCAATCGACTTCCAGCCACTGTATAGCCTAAGAATAACTCACGAGAATGCTCATCATCAACAAAATAGCTTGTTGGATCCAAATCAGATTCTTGACGTCCTTTTGTTACAGCTTTTGTAAAATCAGATTCATGTTCAATAACGACAACGCCATGGCTTCTTAAGAAGTTCTTTTTCCATTGCTTTGCTTCTACTGACATATGAACAATCACTTCAAAACCTAATTTTGCGCCTACTGTTCCAACACTAATACCTAAGTTTCCTGTTGTTCCAACAGTTATTTTGTATCCAGAAAAGAATGTTTTAAACTCATCACTTGCAAAAATAGCATAATCTTCTTCTGTTGATTTTAATAAGCCTTGCTCCAAAGCTAAGTCTTCTGCATGTTTTAAAACTTCATAAATCGCTCCTCGGGCTTTCACAGTTCCAGCAATTGGTAAAAGATCATCTCTTTTCAACCATAGTTTGCCTTCTATTGTTCCTTGATATTCTTCTTCAAGGTAAGCTTTCATGTTAGGTATTTCAGTAATAGGAGATTCGATAATTCCATTCGTTGGTGCTGTGTCTGGAAATACAATCTTCAAATAGGATGAAAATCGTGTTAATCGAGCATCTGCATCTGCAATATCTTCTTTTGTAATACTAGATTTTTCTGCTGCTTTTTCAAATGTTTTTTTATTAGGGTTAGCCCAAAATACTTCTTTCGTTGCTTTAATGTCTTTAAATAAAGGTGTTTCTTCAACTAACGATTCCTCTTTTTTATCTACCACTGTACTTGCTCTCATTATTAAAACTCCTCTTCTATTATAAAATTTTAGTTTAATAGCACGCTCTTCTTTTTACAAGTGTATTCTTATATTTTATTTTAAAACTCTGCTTTTGCAATAACAGGTTCTTTTATTTTGCTGCTTTCTTTAATTGTATCCTTCACATTGATATTCCCAGATCTAATTTGATCTGCGGTCTTAATTTTAAAGTTTCTAAAAATATAAGAACCTAAGAAGCCACTAAGTGTACTCACAACCATACATGCCAAAGCGGCTATTAATACTTTTCCTGCAGGATTATAAGCAAACATAACCGCAAAGCCAGCTATTGGTGTGGCTGTTCCTGGAGTATCATTAACCAATCCCATTAAAGATATGATAATACCACTCGCTGCTCCACCGATAAAGTTTGTCACGTAGACCGGTATAGGATTGGCTGAGATAATATCTGCTTGTGTCAGAGGTTCTATTGCTACTGAGATGGTATCTCTTTTGCTGCCAAATTTCATTTTACTAAATAAAACGTAATTCATAAAAGAAGATCCAAACACAGCTAGTGCACCAATAGCCATTGGTACTCCTGTTAATCCTAACATGGCTGTCAAGGCCATTGAACTTAATGGTGCTGTAGCAACTACTGTTATAATTCCTCCTAAAATAATTCCCATCATAATTGGACTGGCATTAGCTGTAGCTGTCAGTATTTCTCCAATTTGCATCAACGTTGCATCTACTACTGGCGACGTTAAGGATCCTATTAAGCGAGCAAGGGGTGCTGCAACCACAATGATGACAATTAAGTCTAATCCGCCGGGAATCTTTTTTTCCATATATAGAATGACAAATGAAATGAAGTACCCTGCAATAAACCCTGGTAAAATTCCAAAACCTGATAAAGAAAGTCCAACAAGAACAGCATACACAGGCGAAACGCCTAATGCCAAAGGTACTAAAATGGCAGCTGCTACTCCTCCAAGACTTCCGTTTGCACCACCAACTTCTTTTAAAAACTCAATATTCAATACATTTCCGAAAAAAGCCAAATGAAAAGCTTCAACTAAGAAACTAGCACAAGCGGCACTAGCTAACGCTCCCATCGCTTTTGATCCTTGAGGCGCTTTATAGTTAAATAAAGTAAAGAATACTAAAACCAATAGTAATAATAATGTTCCTAATAAAATGTCCATATTATCCCTCCAGTATTTTATTTTAGTGAATGTTCTTTCCATTGCAGTTTCAACACTAGTAAGCGATTACAATTAACCCGAAAAAATAAGTCTCTCTAAACCTCTCCTTTTCATCATTTCATTTATAATTTTTTATATAACAAATAATAATTTATTATCATAAACATACTTTATCTTATTAAAATTGCCTTGTCAATCATTTTAATGATAATTTATTATTATTATAAAGTTTTATTAAGGTTTAAGTTGTATTCTTAACTATCTTGGCTTAAACTCTAATTAAGTTATCATTTTAATGTGTTCAACTATAGAAAGGGTTTGTTGCCAATTGGAAAAAGAAATTATGGAACACTACAAAAAAATCGTCTCTTACTTCGGTGAACTTTTAGGTCCAACATATGAAGTTATTTTACATATCCTTACTTCTGAAACAGATTCTTATATCGGAGCAATTGCTAATGGTGAATTAAGCGGAAGAAGTATGACTGCTCCCTTGACTGACTTTGCAAAAAATTTAATCAAAGATAAAGTTTATTTAGAAAAAGATTTTATTACTGGATATAAAGGAACGATGTCTAACGGAAGAGAATTTCGTTCTTCTACATTGTTCATTAAAGATTCGACTGGAAAACTAACTGGATTGTTATGTATTAATTTTGATGTCGATCAATACAAATACATTGCTAAAGATATTTTGAATCTTGCTCAAATTATCTTGCCTTTAAATGACTTAACCACTAGTCACACTAATCCATATATTGAAAATTTTTCGAATTCTGTACGAGACATTATCTTAACAGTTATTGATTCAAAATTATTAAGCCCTGATATTAAATTGTCTCAAAATCAAAAAATCGAAATCATTGAAATTTTAGAAGAAAAAGGTGTCTTTCAAGTTAAAGGTGCGGTTGTAGAAGTTGCTGCCACATTAAACATCTCAGAAGCTAGTGTTTATCGCTACCTACAAACCGTTACGCGCAAAAAGGAACTATCTAATTCTTCCACAGCCCATTAGTGATAAAATAGCTTTCTTTCACATAAAAATAGCTCTATCGAATTTATGTAAATTCGATAGAGCTATTTTTTATTATCTGAGATGGATACGTTTATTTAAAAAGGTTTATTTAAAGAATGAATCGAATTCAAAAATTAATTAAACAAACCTACAATTGCCTGCCAGATTTGGCTAAAGAAATTGCCTACTTTATCTAGCATGCCACTGTCTTTTGCTTCTTGAAGAGCTTCACCAAATTGGGATTGTACTGAATCAGATAGTTTTTTTAGTTGTTCCTTTACTTGTGCTGAATCGATTGCACTTGTTTTTTGGTATTTTTCAAACAAGGCCATCAGTTGATTGATTTGGTCTTGTGTTACAGCATTTTCTAATTGGTTGTTTTTTAGAGCATCATTTATAATCCGTTCGATTTCTTCTTTCGTAGCTAACTCGCTTTGTTTTTCTTTTAAATCTGCTAAATCTTGTTTGATTTCGATAATCGCTTGATCAAATTTTGCAGGATCAAAGTCTGTCTTATCCGCATTCTCTTGGGCAATGCCATTTGTTGTTTCTAATTCGTTTTGAGCAACTTCCATGCGATCTTGGTCTAGGTCTTCTCCGTTTACATCAAATGCTTTATAAATCCCAGTTAAGGCACTTTCTCCAGTAACTTTTTTTACACTACCTACAACGATTGTAACATCATTTACTCCGGCTGTAATCGCTGCATTAGCGTACTGATCTTGAGTAATTTGTGTGATGTTGTCTGGTGTTTTAATTGTTACTTTTACACCTTTACCTGAATTTTCTTTTTTAACTAAGACGGATGAAATCATATTAGCTGTATCACCGGATCCTTCTTTTAAGTACTTGACTAAGTCAGCACCGGTTACTGCTACACTGGCAACATTATCAGGTTTATCAATTTCTAACAATTTTTCTGTTTCCAAAACTTGGCTATCAGATAGACCTCCACCATATACAAAAGTTGGCTTTCCCCATTTTTCATCTGTTACCGTTGTATCGATATCGCCTGATGCAGCCAATGTAAGTGATGGCAGAACAGAAACCGTTGCTCCTATAAAGCTAACTGATGCAATGAATACAATTCCAAACTTTTTTAGCTTATTCATGTTTGTTCCAACCCCCGTTTGATTATTTTAATTCCTTTGTTGATTTTCATTTTACACTATCTCGTTTCATTTTGTCTCCTACTTGAGTCTGAACTATTTATTATCGTTTCTAGCAAAATCAAAAAAACCAAAAGAAAGACAGAATTTTTCTGTTTTTTTTGGTTTTTTTATCTTATCTTTTTATTTACCTTCTTTGCATGTTGCAGAACTGACTGTGTATCCTTCTATTGTTAAAATTTCTGTAATTTCTTCTATTTTTAGACTATCCATTTGGATGACAACCTGTGTCATTTCACTTTGACGATAAACTGCAATTTGATTGATACTCACTTGGTCCTCAGCAAGAATATTCGTGATATCTTCTAAAATACCGGAATGATCTTCTACGATATCAATAACGATGCGACTGCCTTTATTATTGTATCCCATAACATCGATGAAGGCTCTAAACAAATCTTTGTCTGTAATAATTCCGATTACTTTATCACCAGCTTCGACTACCGGCAGCACACCAACTTCATTTTCTAGCATAGAAGCGGCTGCTGCTTCTAGCAAGTCTTCAGCTTGAATAGTTACTACCTTTTTATGCATAATATCCCCGACTGTTGTCTTTGTTAGTAAGTAATTCATTTCATGAATACTTAAGCTAGTTGCAGTCGATGGAGAATTTTCTTGGATGATCTCTTCTGTAATTAGACCAACCATTTTTCCATTTCGAACAACTGGCAAACGATGAAAATTATGATCTTTCATCAAATCTAAAGCTTCAAGAACTTTTGTATCTTCAGAAACAGTGACCACATTTGATGTCATATAATTTTTTACATTCATTGCTTTTACCCTCCTAAATAGGCTTTTTGAACATCATCACTCGCTAATAATTCTTTCCCAGTTCCACTTTGAACTACTTCTCCTGTCTCTAATACATAGCCATGTTGTGCAATTTCTAGTGCCACTTTAGCATTTTGTTCAATTAATAAAATGGTTGTCCCTTGATTATTTATCATTTTAATGATGTTGAATATTTCTTTTATAAAAATAGGTGCGAGTCCCATAGAAGGTTCATCTAATAATAACAATTTAGGTCGAGACATGAGTGCTCTTCCCATTGCGACCATTTGTTGTTCTCCACCAGATAACGTTGCCGTATCTTGCTTTTTACGTTCTTCTAAAATAGGAAATCGTTCAAACACTATTTTTAAATCTTTTTGAATTTCTCTTTTGTCTTTACGCAAAAATGCTCCCATTTCTAAATTTTCAAGTACCGTCATTCCGCCAAAAATATGACGTCCTTCAGGAACTTGGGAGATGCCTAACTCAACAATTTTCGTCGTTGATTCTTTTTGAATCGGTTTTCCTTGGTAAAGAATTTCTCCTGAAGTTGGTCGATGCAATCCGGATACCGCTTTAAGAATGGTTGATTTCCCTGCTCCGTTAGCACCGATTAGCGATACAATCTCGCCTTCGTTAACCTTGAAACTCACTTCTTTTGTTGCTTTTATAACACCATAATGAACGGTTAAATCTTTTACTACTAACATTGCTAATCACCACCTAAATAAGCTTTAATAACAGCTTTATTATTTTTAATTTCAGCTGGCGTTCCGTGAGCAATCATCCGGCCATATTCTAATACATATATTCGTTCACAAACATTCATCACTAAAGACATATCGTGTTCAATTAGTAGAATCGTAATTTTGAAGTCTCTTTGGATTTGGCGAATCAAAGCTGTTAAGTCAGCTGTTTCCTGAGGGTTCATTCCCGCTGCAGGTTCATCTAAAAATAAAATTTTAGGTTTTGTTGCAAGGGCGCGAACAATTTCTAATCGTCTTTGTTCTCCATACGGCAAATTTTTAGCTAATTCAGATCCTTTTTTTTCCAAATTAAAAATTTTAAGTAAATCGATGGCTTTATTTTTCATTTTTTCTTCTGTATCATAAAAACGCGGTGTTCGCAGCAATCCATCTAATGTTCTCACTTTATTTTTTGCATGCATCCCAATCAATACATTTTCTAATACCGTTAAATCTTTAAACAATCGAATATTTTGAAATGTTCGTCCTAGACCCATGTCAGTTATCTTGTACGTTTTCTTTCCAATCAGTGACTGCTTTTTATCTTCAAGTTCTAAATCGATACTCCCTTCAGTTGGTTCGTATACCCCCGTTAACAAATTAAACAAGGTTGTTTTACCGGCTCCATTCGGACCAATCAAACCAACTAGCTCATTAGATTCAAGTTCCATAGACACCATCGAAACGGCTGCTAAACCACCAAAATTCTTAGTTAGTTTTTTCACTTCTAGTAAACTCATTTTGTTTCCTCCTTTTTATTAGGAGTTATTTTTTTTATTAATCCTGAAATCGTAAATTCTTTTGTTCCAAATAATCCAGATGGTTTAAAAATCATAATCGCAATCAATGCTAACGAGTAAAGAATCATCCGTAATTGACCAAACGGTTGTAAAAACACATTGATAATACCCAAAACAATCGCAGCTACAATACTTCCCGTTAAACTTCCTAATCCACCAAAAACAACAATAATTAAAATATCGATTGATTTCATAAATGTAAAATCAGCTGGACGAATGACGCTAAAGTAAGAAGCATGCAAGCCACCTGCTACAGCTGCTGTAGCTGCACCGATTACGAATGCAATCGTTTTGTATTTAGTCGTATTGATTCCCATGGATTCGGCAGCAATTTCATCTTCCCGAATGGCAATGGTTGCTCTTCCTGCACTACTTTTAATGTAATTAACACTAATAATCAATGTTAAGACAACAAATATGAACGTTAATTGCCAAGTCGTTAAATAAGGAATATCGCTTAACCCTGCTGCTCCATTTGTTAAACTCCCCATATTTAAAATAGCGATTCTTATAATTTCAGCGACTCCTAATGTAGCGATGGCTAAATAATCGCCTTTTAAACGTAAAGTTGGAATACCAACAACTAACGCTACTGCACCTGCTACTATCGCACCTAGTAAAATTCCGACGAATAAACCGAGTAGTGTTGGAATTTTGATAGTCATAATGGCTGTACAATAAGCTCCGATAGCCATAAATCCAGCATGTCCTAAAGAAAACTGTCCAGAAAATCCTATGATCAAATTTAAACCGACAGCTAAAATAATATTAATTAATATGGTCATTAAGGTTATCTCATAAAAAGCATCTATGGTACCTGCAAAAACAAGAAGTTGAATAGCAAGAAAGGCGACCGCGATAAAAATGAGCCAGCCAAGATTGGTTTTATTTAGTTGCTTCATTTTTAACACCTACACTTTCTCTTTTGTATTTTTACCTAATAACCCAGTTGGTTTAACAATTAGAATAATAATCAAAATAAGATAAACAACTGCATCTTTAATTAAGGAGCTACCATAACCGCTTATCATTGTTTCAATAATTCCAATCGCAAAACCTCCAATTAGTGCGCCTGGGATAATTCCGATTCCACCTAAGACTGCTGCAATAAATGCTTTTAGACCTGGTGCAACCCCCATTAAAGGATCAATCGAATTATAATACATCCCAACTAAAACCCCGGCCGCTCCAGCTAATGAAGAACCTAAGATAAAAGTAAATGAAATAACGTTATCCACATTTATTCCCATTAATCTTGCTGCATCAGCATCCGTGCTAACTGCTCTCATTGCTTTGCCCATTTTCGTTTGCTTAACAATGTATTGTAAGGCTAACATTAAGATAACGGTTGTTAGAAAAATAGTAATTTGCGTTTGGTTTATTTGAATTGATCCAATGTGATAGACTTTTTTTGTAATGACTTGTGGGAAGGCTCTGACTTGAGGTCCAACGATGTAAATCATGACATTTTGCAGTAAAAATGACACGCCTATTGCCGTAATTAATGCAGCGACTCGAGTAGCTTTTCGCAGAGGCCTATAAGCTACCCTTTCAATAAGAGCTCCTAACAATGCACAAAAGACCATTGAAATAATAAGGGAAGGGATTAAACCTAACTGAAAGGTATTGATTGTAGCGTATCCGACAAAAGCACCAACCATATAGATTTCACCATGAGCAAAGTTAATTAATTTGATGATTCCGTATACCATGGTATAGCCAAGAGCAATTAAAGCGTAAATGCTTCCTAGTGAAAGCCCATTAATTAACTGCTGAATAAAATTTTCCATAAGGCTCCTCTTTTCTAATAAATTAAGAAAGATGCAAAGCTACATTCAGCCTGCACCTTTCTTTTTTTGTTCTTATTTATTTAGCTTTTACTTCTGTTCCACCCGTTTCTTTTCCTTTTTGTAATTCAATAACAAAAATAGATTTTACGGGATTGTGGTTTTCATCGATAGAGAAATCCCCTGTGATCCCTTTGAAACCTGTAACAGCTTCAAGTGCTTTAGCAACATCTTGAGGATCGGTACTATCTGCTTCTTCGATTCCTTGTTTTGCCAAGTAAACAGAGTCATAAGCTAATGCAGAAAAAGCATCTGGTTCTGTTTTGTATTCATCTTTGTAAGCTTTAATGAAATCTTGAATTTTCTTTTCTTCATTATTTAAAGAAAAATGAGCTGAGTAATAAACATCCGAAACATTTTCTTCGCCAGCTAAGTCAAGTAAAGCTTGGTTACTAAAACCATCTGCTCCTAAAATAGGTTGTTTGATACCCATTTCTCGCGCTTGTTTAATAATTAAGCCTGCTTGCTCATAATAGGCCGGCATATAGATAACATCAAAGTCTTTATCTTTAATTCTTGTTAAAATAGCATTGAAATCTGTATCGTCAGCTGTAAAGTTCTCATCGGCAACAATTTCACCTTTATAAGTCTCTTTAAAAGATTTTGTTAATCCGATCGCATAATCACTTGAACTATCTCCGATAATGATAGCTTTTTTAGAATTTAAATTTGTTTCAGCAAATTCTGCTAGTGCTACTCCTTGGAAAGAATCTTGAAATCCAGTCCGAAAAACATAAGGTTGTACTTTTCCTTTGCTATCTAATGTTAAACCATCATCTGTTCCTGAAGGAGTAATCATTGCAACTTTTGCTCTTGTGATGGAGGGTGTTGCTGATTTTGTTGCTCCACTTGTTGCAGGTCCCACAATTACAGATACTTTTTCTTGTGTTGCTAATTTAGTGGCTATACTGGCTGATTCGGTTGTATCAGATTTATTATCAAGTTCAACATAATTTAATTGTTTGTCTAAAACACCGCCAGCTTCATTAATTTCTTTAATTGCTAATTTGACTCCTTTTGATTCTGCTGTCCCATATGCGGAAACAGGGCCGGTTAATTCAAAATTTCCGCCAATTTTAATTGTATCCTCATCTTTCGAGTTTTCTTGTGAACCGCATGCTGCGGTAAATAATGCCAATGCTGCAAGGCCTACAATCAATTTTTTCATTTTAGTTTCCTCCTATATGGTTTATTAGCTTCTGCTCAACTAAACTTAAAATTAGATAACATTAAGATTAGAATTTGATAAGAGATGCTGATGAATAATAGTATAGAATATTCTGACAATTTAAGCAACTATTAATTAATTTCTTTATTCCTCTTTGCCGTTTGTGCTATGAGAGAATCCTCATCAAATTGAAGTCTTCTTTAGTGAGTGCCTTTTAGTTTGAAGCGATAATAGATAAACTTTCATCTTTTCTTAACCCACTTGTCCAAAAACTCGGGGGTCGCTCCCCTTTTTAGGTCATCGAATAGGTGTTAGTGAGTTTTTAATCACCATTACCTTAAAGATTTAACCTAATTATCTATTCATTGAAAAAGAAATTATAAAATCCTATTCGAGTAAAAAAAACAGAATAACGACTATTAAACCCGTTATTCTGTCTCACTTATGTTATTATTTTTGTAATTCCTGACTATTTTTAGTATTCACTATAAACGGTTCACCTTTTTTCATTTGGATGTGACCTGTGCTATATGGTTTGCCTTCTACTGTCAGATAAACTTCATTTGTATAGTAATAACCACCAATTGTGTTGACCAAGCTTTGCATGATTAACGTTTCAAAAGCAGTTCCAGCATTCATTTCAGTTATCAGTTCTTTTGAAAAATCTACATATACGTGACCATCTTTATTCAAATACAAACTTAAAATCTTAGCGTTTTTTGAAAGAACTTCCCCAACTTTATCGTTTGGAACTTCTTTGTATGCTTCTTCAATTTTCTTCCTTGTGACATCATTTGTTTTAAAAGCAACCTCTTTGTCAACGAAAGACATTGTTTCTCCGTCAGATTCAGGGTAATAAAAACGAATAATTTGAACTAAAGGTGTTTCATTTATCTCACTTAACGTCGAAGTAACATTATATGTTTCGGATGAAAACACAGATTTCACTAATCCTACATCAGGTGCATAGTACTTTATTTCTTTATCTTCTGTTCCTTCAGTTGAGACTTCTATTGTATCGAACGTCCCAACAGGGGTAGTAATAGGAACATTAACAGCGGTAATGGAACTCTTACGCTCTCCGATTGCTTCCCAACTTGTTCCAACTTTTATGGGTGCTTTTATTAAAATTTCCATTTCTTCATTTTCATTGGGTATCTGCTGGTTGAGCCAGTTTTCCCTAGTATAGATTTCTCCTTGGTTTATAAGAATTACCAATTGATTCTCTTTTAGAGCCAATACTTTTACTACTTCTGTACCACCGTTATTTGTTCTCGTTTGTTTGCGATTATTTGCTTCATAATCTGTAAACACATCATAACTTGCATATTCATTTCCCTCTCCAGCATATACATATTGTTTATTTGCTGTTTTAGGAAAATAATCGATGACTTGTTTTTCAGTTGTTGTTTCACTATTTGCCTCTGAACTAACAGAACTTTCAGGAACAGATGAACTACTCATTTCATTTGAGCTAATGGATTCTTCGGAGCTACTATTCACTTGACTTTGAGTAGAGATCGATTCATTAATAGGCGGATCATTCGTTTTGAATAACCGACAAGAAGATAGGACAAGTGCTAATAACAGTAAACTAAATAGGACAGATATCTTTTTCATTATGTCTCCCTACTTTCCTTTTTATTATTTCTTTTGTATATTCTTATTATACCACCATATGTAAACGCTATCTATTTTTTATTTCTAAGAAAAACTCTTTTAGTTTATGGTAAAATAAATAATTAAACTCAGACTGATTACGAGGTTTCATCGATTAAATAGAGGAGGCTATGTGATGATCATTGGAAATTACAGAATCGGAATGCGGACGTTTAAAACTTCTATCGCTGTGGCAACTTGTATATTATTATTCCATTTTACTAATCGTGGAGCACCTATGATAGCCTGTCTGACTGCTATTTTTGCTCTAAGAGAGGATTGGAGAACGAGTTTCAAACTTAGCAAAAACCGAATTTTAGGTAACTCCATTGGAGCGTTGACTGCAACATTATTTGTATTTATTCAAAATGTTCTTAGTACGCATTTTTTCACTGAATTGATTGGTGTTCCTTTGGCTATTATTTTGATTATTGTGGTTTGTGATTTGTTGAAAAACAATGCTGGAATTATTGGTGGTACCGCCGCTTTTCTCATTATTTATTATACAATACCTATTGACGATGCTCTTTTGTATACGATTCAGCGCATTTTCGATACTTTTATCGGGGCGTTTATTGCTATCTTTATTAATTGGGTCATTCCTTTCCGTCCAAAAGAATAAATATACTCTTAATTATCACGATAAGTTCTATTTTCTGTAACATCTGAGCTAATTTCTATTCTTTTTTCTTAAGGTTCCTTGCATTTTGGTAAGAAATCTCTGTATGATAAGGATTATAAGATCTTGCGTTTTAAAAAGGTCAACAAAAAAAGTGAGTGGATAGTTTTGAAAAGTCATTATCGAATTGGTATGAGAACAGTTAAAACAGGAATTGCAGTTGCTCTATGTATGGTTTTTTTCCATTATACGAACCGTGGAACTCCAGCATTAGCTGCACTTGCGGCTGTTTTCTCTTTAAGGGAAGATTGGAGAACGAGCTTTGATTTTGGAAAAACTCGTATCTTTGGAAATGCAGTTGGAGCTCTACTTGCCACTGCTTTGGTTTTATTTCAATCAGCAACAGGAAATTCATTTATCCTTGAAATTATAGGCGTTTCTATTGGTCAAATGCTTGTAATCATTATTTGTGATCGCTTAGATTATCATGCTGGGATAATCGGTGGTACAGCTACTTATATGATTACTTATTTTACTATCCCAGTGAATGCTACTTATCTCTATGCTCTTAATCGTGTTTTTGACACTGTCATTGGAAGCGTCATTGCTATTCTGGTCAATATTATATTATCCACTTACCTTATTCATAAACTTAAAAAGAATCTTATTTCCTCTTTAAATTCAAAAGAATAAGAATAAGAATAAGTCAAAAAACTGGATTGTCCTCTAAGAG
>JAVWJE010000005.1:0-41681 GCA_036639135.1 Carnobacterium sp.
GTTGCTTTCCATTAGTGTAACCAATACTAAGCTGATCGCCTAACTTTTCTCTTCTTCTTCTTGCAAATTCTCCTGCAATTAAACCGGCATCTAGTAATAGTTGTCTAGGGATTAACGTTTCTTGTTCTAACACTTCCGTATAAGTTTTTGATAAAGCTGTGCGGATGGCTTCTGGAGAAGCATGCTCGATACCTAAACTTCCTCTGCGCTTTGGTTTAGCTTCGTCAATCGTTAAAAATGCATGTTTCACACCTGGTACAGCTCTTGAGATAGTTTTCCTTATTTTTTCTCCTGGAAAATCAGGATCAGTAAAGACGATAACTCCTCTTGTTGCTTGTGCTTTTTCAATTAACTTTAACGTTTCGACATTGATGGCTGATCCATTTGTTTCAATTGTATCTGCCTCAAGTGACTCTTTTATTCTTCTCGTATCATCTCGTCCTTCAACGACAATAATCTCTTTTATTTTTTCCATTCGTCTAACCTAAACAACCTATTTGCATTCTGCATTGTTTGAGCGGCTACTTCTTCATAAGAACAGTCTCTTAACTCTGCAACTTTTTCTGCGACATATTTAACATAAGCGGGCTCGTTACGTTTTCCTCTATACGGAACAGGAGCAAGATAAGGAGCATCTGTTTCAATCAACAGCTTGTCAAAAGGAGCAGCTTTAGCTACATCTTTAGGTTCTTGTGCATTTTTAAATGTTACTACTCCACTTAAAGAGATGTGCATACCTAAATCCAAGAAACGCTCCATCCACTGGGTATCTCCACTAAAACTATGCATGATACCTCCAATGTCTTCAACATGTTCTTCTTTTAGAATTTTATACGTATCTTCTATCGCATCGCGCATGTGGATACTAACAGGTAATTTTAATTCTTTTGCAATTTGTAGTTGTCTTCTAAACACATCTTGTTGTTTTTGTTTAGGAGAAGTATCCCAATGGTAATCTAAACCCATTTCACCCATAGCTACTACTTTAGGTAGTTTTAATTGTTGATACAATTGCTCTTCTATTATTTCAGTATATAAGGAGCTTTCAGTTGGATGCCAACCAATGATACTAAAAATCTCTGGATAAGTTTTGCTTAAAGCCAATGTTTTCTCTATCGTTAATGAATCAAAACCAACTACTGCCATCCGAGAAACGTCGTGTTCTTTAGCGCGTTGAATTGTTTCTGGAATTTCTTCATCAAATTCTTCTGCATTTAAATGGGTATGTGTATCAAATAACATCTCTTCATTCCTTTCTTTAATGACCTTTCAGCTCTAATTCAATACCCTGCTAAATGTTCTTCAGCAGGGTATCTTTTTATTTTAAAAGTTTAGGCAACTTCAGACCCGTTTGGGGCTTCTTTAGGAGCTTCAATAATTTGCAATACGCCGTCTTTTTCAGCAGACAAAATCATACCTTGGCTAATTTCTCCGCGCATTTTACGAGGTTTCAAATTAGCGACAATAATAACTTTTTTGCCAATTAAGTCTGCTGGATTAGGATACCATTCAGCAATTCCAGAAAGAATTTGACGGTGATTTTCATCCCCAGCATCTAAGCGGAATTTTAGCAATTTATCTGCGCCTTCTACTTTTCCACAATCGATTACTTCGGCAACTTTTAACTCCACTTTATCAAAATCTTCATATTTAATTTGTTTTTCCTTAACAGAAACTAACTGCGTTTCGGTCGGATTCCACTCTGCTGGAATCACTTCTTCATCTTCAATCTCAGTCGAATCGCCATCCATTTGGTGTTTGATGTAAGCAACTTCTTCTTCCATATCTAAGCGTGGGAAGAGAGGCGTTCCTTTTGCAACAACTTGAGCATTATGTGGAAAGTTTCCGAATTGTACCGTTTCCCAGTTTCTTGAAGCTTCATCTTCAATACCCAATTGTCTAAATAATTCTTTTGGCCCTTGAGTCAAGAATGGTTGCAGTAGGATACCAGAAATTCTTAAACTTTCTGCCAAATGAACCATGATACTCTCCAAAACTTGTTTCTCCTCTTCATTTTTCGCTACTTTCCAAGGCTCAGTTTCATCAATATATTTATTTGCTCTTGAAATCAATACCCAAATATTACTTAACGCACTGCTAAATTGCATTTTTTCCATTTCAATCTGATAATTAGCTAGAACGGTTTCTGCTGTTTCTTTTAGCGAGTCGTCAAAATCCGTTACATTTCCAGCATACGTTGGGATTTCTCCATTAAAATACTTATTAATCATCGCAACTGTTCTGTTTAACAAATTGCCTAAATCATTTGCCAAATCATAATTCACTCTTGAAATAAAATCTTCTGGTGTAAATACGCCATCACTACCAAATGAAACTTCTCTCATTAGATAATAACGTAATGCGTCTAAACTATAGCGTTCAACTAACATCTCAGGATATACAACATTGCCTTTTGATTTTGACATTTTTCCGTCTTTCATTAATAACCAACCATGACCAAATATTTGTTTCGGTAACGGTAAATCTAAAGCCATTAACATAATTGGCCAATAGATGGTATGGAAACGAACGATTTCTTCCAACCATGTGTACATCGGCTGGCCAAAACTTATCGAATAACGTTGTATCATCTGTACCATATCCTAAAGCAGTAATGTAGTTAGCTAATGCATCAATCCAAACATAAATAACATGTTTTGGGTTACTCGGTACTTTAACACCCCAAGAGAAGGTTGTTCTAGATACGGCTAAATCTTCTAAGCCTGGTTTGATAAAATTATTAACCATTTCATTTTTACGCGATTCAGGTTGAATAAAATCAGAATGAGTATTGTAATAATCTAATAAACGATCAGCGTATTTACTCATCTTAAAGAAATAAGATTCTTCTTTTATCAGTTCTACAGGATGACCACTGTCTGGTGATTTCCCACTGATAATATCTCCATCAACATTACGTTCAATATCAACAAGTTGTGTTTCAGTATAAAAAGTTTCATCAGGTACAGAATACCAGCCTTCATATTCATCTAAATAGATATCCCCTTGTGCCAAAAAGCGCTCAAAAATATCTGCTACTACTTTTTCATGAACAGGGTCTGTTGTTCTAATGAACTTATCGTTGCTAATTTCCAATAATTTCCATAAATTTTGCATGTCATCAGCCATCTTATCCACGTATTCCTGTGGTGTAACATTTAATTCTTCTGCTTTATTTTCAATTTTTTGACCATGTTCATCACTACCGGTCAAATAAAACACATCAAAACCAAGCATTCTTTTATAACGAGCCATCACATCACAGGCAATAGTAGAATAGGCATTTCCTATGTGTAACTTTCCGCTTGGATAATAGATTGGAGTTGTAATATAAAATGGTTTTTTCTCAGTCAAAATAAGCGTCTCCTTTATCAATTCCTAAATTTTTTCGTTCATACATTTCATCTGTACTCTTTTTATTTATTTTTCATTATTCAACTAAAACTATCCTACAGTAGTATACCACACAAAGATAGTCGGATAAGGACTTCTATCTCTATTTTTTACTTATTTTATCCTTCTCAACACTCCTTTTATACACGGATTTAAAGTGTTTTTCTAGATTTCTGGGTTGTTTTAAACAACTTATCAAGGATAGTTTACTGTCTTTATCTCTAATTGTAAATGTTTCACGGGAAACATTTACAATTAGAGATAAAGATTTTTGTTCTTTTTAATAAATAAGGTAAACTAATAACAATAGAATCTTTTGACGAAAAGGAGTTTTCATACCATGATTACAATCGGCCTGACAGGTTGGAGCGACCACGAATTGTTGACAACTCACAAAACTAGAAAACTAGAAGACTACGCTTCTCATTTTCCTTTTGTTGAACTGGATACTAGCTTTTATGCTATTCCGTCTAAAAAAAATATTTTAAGTTGGATAAATAAAACACCTGAAAAATTCCAATTTATTCCTAAAGCTTTTCAAGCTATGACACAACACAAAGAATGGATTGATTTTTTTCCATCTCAAAAAGTGATGTTCCAAAACTACATTGCAGCATTTGAGCCCATGATAGAAGCCGGTAAAGTTAAAGCTTTTTTATTTCAGTTCCCTCCATTTTTTCACTATACAAAAGAACATTTAACCTATTTAAAGAATATAAGGACTTGGATGGGCGATTTGCCAGTAGCTATCGAATTCCGACATTCCAGTTGGTATACTGAAGAAAATCAACCACTTACGTTAGTTTTTTTAGAAAAGCATCAATTTATCCATGCTGTTATCGATCAACCTCAAACTCCAGGGAATAGTATTCCAATGATTGCGGCTGCTACTAATAAAGAACTGACACTTTTTCGTTTACATGGCCGCAATTACGAAGGTTGGCTAAATTCAACTGGACAAAATTGGCGTGAAAAGAGAACATTTTATGATTACAGTGAGGCTGAATTGACTAGTTTTATTCCTATCATCCTCTCATTAGAAAATACATCTAAAGAGGTTGCCGTTATTTTCAATAATAATTCTGGTGGTCATGCTGCTAGTAACGCTAAATACTTACAAAAATTATTAAATCTAACTTTTGATCAATTGGGACCTCAACAACTTAACCTATTCGATTAAAAAGATCCCTTTTTATTGTTCTAAGTAAAAAAGCAGATAGCCTTTTAGCCATCTGCTTTTATCTTTTAAAGCAATTCTTTTGCTAACAAACGATAGACATCTAATCGTTTTTGTTGCGAGTGTGGAATGCTACAAATCATCGCCTCATCAAATCCGTAATACTCTTGTTCTTCTTTTAACAGATCCGCAACTTCTTTAGCTGTTCCTACAAGGTGTAACTTTCGATTATCTTTGATCACTCTCTTATCTGTTTCTGTTAATGGATAATTTTGGGCTTCTTCTGGTGTTAATAAGTTGGTAGATTTGCCTTGCATTAACCATAATCTAGCTATATCTTGCGGCAATGCTTCAAATTCAGCTTCTTCTTTTGTTTCAGCAACTGTAACTAAATAAGCCACACTAATTTCTGGTTTTTGCATGAAAGAAGATGGCACAAAATTATCTTTGTACTGATCCAATATTTCTTTTGTCATTCCACCCATAAAAAATTGAGCAAATGAATAGCCTACTCCCATACGTGCCGCCTCTAAAGCACTATTTCCGCTCGAACCTAGCAACCAAGCTTCTGGTAATGTCACTCCAGAAGGTGTTGCAATCGTCTGATTGTATAGTCGATCATTTGGAATTTCATCATTAATTAATTTTAAAGTCGTATCTAATTTTTCATACATATTGTCTAAAAGCGGTTGGCGTCCTTCCGATAAAGCGTACATTGCGTTTCGATCTCCGCCTGGTGCTCTTCCTACTCCAAAATCTATTCGACCGGGTGAAAATGCACTCAATGTTTTAAATACTTCAGCCATTTTTAAAGGTGAATAATGCATAATCATGATGCCACCTGTTCCTATACTAATATTTTTTGTTTTCGCCGATAAACGAGAAATCTTAATCTCTGGTGCTGAACTTGCGTATCAATTTGTGCCATGGTGTTCTGCCATCCAAAAACGACTATAGCCTAACTCATCTGCCAAAACGGCTAATTCTTCTGCTTTGTTTAAAGCTTCTAATGCTGTATTTCCACTAGTGATAGGTGCTTGATCCAATACACTTAACTTCATTATCTATTGTCATCCCTTCTACTTCACAATCTGTTGTCTATGTAAAATAGTATATCAGTTTCTGTTTAGAATGACAGAAATTCAGCTCCTTGCTTATCATTTTTCATAGATACAACTAGCTGTACTCTTAATTTTTAAAGTATATTCACTCTTTTATAATGACCCTACTCTTTGTTTAAGAGTTATATTAAGGCCTCGACTACTTTTATATCCATTTAATAAATTAGTTCCAATAACCTTGTACCTTCAAAAATGTAATAGAAATAAGAGAAGGGTATTTCTATTTAGTGGTTACATTTTTGTATAAAACGATATGCACAACATTTAATGTAAGTGTTCCAATAAGTAAAATACCTGCTACCCAGTTTAACGTGGGAGAAGTATCCATCAGTGCAGTCCAATCTTGAATATGGACTAAATAATTATTATAGGAAATTTGAAACCACAATGCAGTAGCGCAAGCTCCCACACTAACTAGCAAAAGCAGTAGTGAGACATTCCCTTTGCTCTTTTTGTGTCTTATTATTCCAAAGAAAGGAATAAGCCAAGCAATCAACCCTAGAATTAAACTACCTAGATTAAGCCAACTGTAATCAATCATAAGAACAACCCTTTCAAAATATTCATCATACATTTAACTCATTCACTAATTTATCTTTTACTAAGTTTCTAGTATCGCGTTTCCTTCTCCTTTTCACTGAAAAGGATTATAAAAGCGACTACCATTTTGATACGTTACCACTAAACTTCCGATAAATATAAATACCCCTACTAAAATAGTTAGGTAATCTTTTTTAGTTGCTTTTTTCTCACTATACCAAGTACGTTTTTTATGTTTGCCAAAGCCACGTAGTTCCATCGCATTGCTGATGACCTCAATACGATCTAAACTTGATAAAATCAAGGGTATAATAATTGCCGACACATTTTTGACGCGCTTTATTAATGTTTCATTTCGGGAAATATCTATCCCTCGTGCTTGTTGAGTTTGCGAAATACTCCGAAAATCACGTTGAATATCAGGTATATAACGCAATGCAAGCGAAACTGAATAAGAGATCTTATAATTGACGCCTATCTTATTAAGAGAAGCAGCAAATTCACTAGGATGGGTTGTAACAATAAAGAGTAATGCCACTGGAATTACAACAAAATACTTTAGCGTTACATTCAATTGATAAAACAATTGTTCTAAAGTAAGATTGTATCTCTCCCAAATATGGATAATTTCATGGCTTGTTCCATAAATGCGGACTCCTTCTTGAGGCGAAAATAGATAAATAGCAAGATTATTTAATAGTAAAAAAAACAAGATAAATAGCAAGATAAAACCAATTTCTCGTATTTTTATTTTAGAAATAGAAAATACCACAAGACTTATGATAAGCAAACTAAACAAAACACGGGTATCATAAGTTAGCATCGCAGCTGTCGAGAATAAAAGGAAGACAATCAACTTTGTTGCCCCTGATAAAGCATGAACTGGAGAACGACGATCAATATAAGCCAACATCTCTACTGCCATATTTTCCGCACCCCCTTATCATAGTGAATAAACATAGAAACAAAATCTTGTTGATTTGGAATTCCAGCTTTTTCAGCTAACGTGTATAAAGAAGTTTGGGTTAGATTTGCTTGAGCAATTAATGACAAATTTGCTAGCACCTCGACTGGTGATGCATCTGCAAGCAATTGACCATTGCCAATGACTAGCGTTCTAGATGTGTATTCCAACATCAGATGCATATCATGAGTAATCATTAAAATAGTCACTCCCTGTTGATTCAACTCAATTAAAAAGCTCATAATCTCTGTATAATGACGGAAGTCTTGTCCTGCAGTTGGTTCATCTAAAATTAACACCTCTGGCTCCAAGACAAGTATAGCTGCTATAGTGACTCGTTTTTTTTGACCAAAACTTAAAGCTGAAATCGGCCAATTACGAAAAGCATATAAGCCACAAATGGTTAGTGTTTTTGCAACACGTTTCACTATCTCATCTTCTGATATATTGCGTAACCTTAATCCTAAGGCAACTTCATCAAAAATCAAATGTTGAGAAATCATTTGATTTGGATTTTGCATAACCAACCCAATTGCTTCCGCCCGCTTTGTAATTGTATTCTTACTAATATTATTGCCTTGATAAATAATTTTCCCTGATTGTTGGCGTTCAAAACCACAAATTAGCTTTGATAATGTTGATTTTCCTGTTCCATTTTTGCCAACAATACTAACCATTTCTCCTTTTTTAATTGAGAAACTAATACCAGTTAAAGTATTTTCGGTATTTGGATAGTGGTAAGAAAGGTTCTCTATTTGTAGAATAGCCTCTGTTTGTTGAGTGACGTTAATTCGATCGTACTGTTGATACCAATCTTGTAGCATGGTTTTATCTTGTTTTGTAATCTTTAATAAGTCGATGTGTTCCGGATGCATATCTGAAGTGATGAAAATACCAGCATATTGTAAAGCTTTCAAATAAAGAGGTTCTCGTAGGTAACTATCTGCTAAGACAGTTGTTGCTAACAAGTTTGCTGGAACAGAATCGGCTACAATACGACCTTCACTCATTACAATAATACGGTCAACCTCACGATACAGTACATCTTCTAAGCGATGCTCAATAATGACGGTAGTTTTATTTGTTTGTTTTTGTAAATCATCAATCAAAGCAATTGCATGCTTACCCGTTGCAGGATCTAAATTTGCTAAAGGTTCATCGAACAATAGAATATCAACATCATCAACGAGTACACCAGCCATCGATGCTCGTTGCTTTAGACCACCAGATAACTCATGGATAGATGCATTTAAATAGTCTTCAATTTTTACTAATTCAGCGACTTGAGCAACTTGTTCATGCATTTTTTCTTGTGCAACTACATCATTTTCTAAAGCAAAAGCAATATCTTCGCCCACAGTTAAACCAATGAATTGTCCATCTAAGTCCTGTAGAACCGTTCCCACCATTTTTGATAATTGAAAAATATCCAGTGTGCTTGTTTCTTTCCCATTAATCTTGCAAGAGCCACTGCTGTCACCCCTATACGCAAAAGGAACTAGCCCATTAATACAATGCGCTAGTGTACTTTTCCCTGAACCAGACGGACCAACAATCACTATTTTTTCACCCCGATGAACGATTAAATTAATATCATGCAATGTCGGTTCTGTTTGACTTCGGTATTTAAATGTAAATGATTTGAACTCAATAGCCACTCGGTTCATAATTCGGCTCCTTTTCGCCATTGAAAGAA
Organism: Carnobacterium sp.; assembly: GCA_036639135.1. Classification (GTDB taxonomy): domain Bacteria; phylum Bacillota; class Bacilli; order Lactobacillales; family Carnobacteriaceae; genus Carnobacterium_A. Next base: position 8,892 of record JAVWJE010000005.1, read on the forward strand.
TCTTATTCCTTCGTTAAACTATTACTCTTATTCCGTGTTTTTGCATATGCTGTTAATAAAATCGTTCCGATAACTCCAACCGTTATAATATTAGAAATTCCAGCTACAATCCCTTGAGTAAAAACTTTATTAGCTGGTTCTGCATAAATCAAAACGTCTAAAGCAGGAGCTAATAAAAACCAGCCCATGGCTTGTGCGACAATTTGACTAACATTGAAGCGAATCATGTCTTTTTTATTAAATTCTCCATCTTCCACGTTGATATTTCTCGTTAGAAATCCAATGGTAAGACCTACAAATAATGATACAATTACCCAACTCCACCATACAGATCCGTATGAAATAGCATCTGTTAGCGCATGACCAATTAAGCCGATTAAACCTCCAGCAATCGGTCCAAACACAACTGCCATTAAGCCTAAAAACGCATAAGCTGTTTGGATACTCGTATTAGGAATTGGCGTTGGAATCGCAGCAAAGCGAGACAAAATAACAAAGACAGCAGACCCAATTCCAATGGCAACAATTGTTTTAATAGATAATTCGTTTTTCCTCATTTTATATAACCCCTACTCTATTGTTATTTTATCACTATTCCTCTACTTTTATAACCTTTATTTGCCAATTATCGCCACTCTGAATGCGATAAGCTTGCGCAAATGACCCTTGGTTGATTGCAACACCTAGCTTATCTAAAGAATTGATAAATAAAATAGGGTCTCCCACTCGACTCTTTGCAAAAGATTGTCCAATTTGAATCTCATTTTGGTAAACATTGTTGTAGTCATTTGAAATAGTGACTTCTAAACGATCCCCATATTTTACACCGTGAGAAAAAAGCAATTCGCGTGGAATATTGGTCCAAAGATTTCCAAACCGTCCATCCAAAATATCAACGCTCCCAATAACTTCATCATTTATTACTGCTGCTTGGTTATGAGGCAATACAACCACTTGCTCTACTTCACAAACAGGTCCTACCTCTTCAAATGAAATCACTCCAGCGGCTAAACGAGCAGCTGTATAAACATAAACGTCTCGTCCGTGGAATGTATAGGACTCACCTGAATTGGGCAAACGATTAACCCTCTCGTCAATTTGGCGAACAGCAACGATTCCAATACTTTCATGTATATGTGTCAAAGTTCCGTTATCTGGTGTTACAATATAGTGATCATCTGCTGTTTTCACAACAACACTTAACCGTTTTGTTCCTACACCAGGATCAACAACCGAAACAAAGACAGTTTCCTTTGGCCAGTATTGAACGGTTTGATACAATCGATAAGAAGCTTCCCAAATATTATATTGGGGTATTTCATGCGTTAAATTATATACTCCTAGCTCTGGATCAACATTAAAAGCAACTCCATACATAGCACTAACTGCACCATCTGCTAAACCAAAATCTGTTTGAATGACAACTTTTCCCATTATTCTCTCTCCACCCTTTCTAAAATCAAAAAATAAAATACCAGACGCTCTCTAATAGTGATGCATTTTTACCAAAACAAAAGGACATTCCAGTAAATTATTCTATAAAAAAAATACATCTCTACCGAAAAAATCGGTAAGGACGTGGTTTAAAGACGTGGTGCCACCCTACTTTTCAAGTTACTCACGCAAACCTGACTCAGCGAGTGAAACAAAACATTCCACCCAAGCAAATGTTAACGACTGCCACACCGTTACTAGCTAAGATTTATCTAATAAGAAAGAGAATCAATTGCTAGTAAAACTCCAAGACCATTGTTCGATACATGATTTAACTTCTTCTCAGCTACCAAAGCTTTCTGTAAAAATCACCCGCATCTACTTTTCCTCTTCACTGTTTTTTAATTGTTTTCACATTTAATTTTAACTTAGTATAACGGAAGGTTTTTCATATAGCAATCTCTTTTATTATTTTAAATTGATTCTATTCATTCACATTATTGTTTGGGATTACATTTATTAAATAGACCCAATAAATTTCATTCTAACTAGACTGAAATTTATTGAAAACTGTCTGTTTGATAAAGCTAACTTTATGGCTACATTCAGAATGACTATCACTTACAAAGATCATTTTAGCTTTTTACTATGAATTAAAATTAAATTTAGTCCAATATGTGTACAACTAATTTTCTTCTACCCTGTTGTCTTCTTACCTTTTTAATTTTTCTAATTGTGAAAAATAAACAACATGAAAGAATAGATATGTGTATTAAAAACCTTGTTCGCTCAAGCTTTTTTCCGAAAATATTCTTGATTTAATTATACAAAAAAAGGAATTGCAATTAAGATAAACTAGTTAATAATCCATATGAATAATAGATAATAAACTAATATTTTTTTATGTTCCCTACTTATATTAGTATTAATTAAAGAAACCTATGTTGTTTTCAAGATAATCCTGTTAAAATAGGTGGGTAACATTTTTTTAACAAGAAAGGGGTTTTTCATGAAATGATAGATAATTTCCAAGAATATGAATCCAATTTCTCGGCTATTATGGAATCTAAAAAACTGCCTGAACATCAAAAGGAAAACTTACTTGAAAGCATGCTAACAGATACGCTGTTTATTTTTCAAGAAGAGTTTAAAAATACAAAATGTAGTGAAAAAAGGAAAGAATTTTTGGAATTTATTTCTAATTTAGAAGGTAGATTAAATATGATTAAGAAAAAAAGTGCTGATTCTAATTAATTAGATCAGCGCTTTTCTTCTTGGTCTTCTTTCTTCTCATATTCTTTATCGTTGTCTTTACCATAATAGTCTTCATTATATTCATGATCTTCTTTATCTTTTTGTTCGGCACGTTCAGCTATCTTTTTGTCATCATAAATAAAGATATTATGGATGATTTTTAAAATGGGACGAATGGTTAAAAATATTCCTCCCAGTAGATAAAGATACTTACCGTAAACATCAGGTATAGAAGTCAAACTGGATATACTTGCAATCACGTAAAATATTCCTGTGAGGAGATCAGTCATTAAAGATACAAGAGAATAACGATTTTGGAAATACAAACGAAAGCGTCCACTCTTTACTTCAATGTCCTCTTCTTTACCATGGTCGATATCATGCTTTTTTCTCTTTATTTTTGGCATAATTTTTTCACCTCTCTTTGTTTTATAAAATTTCACAACATTTATTAGAAGCTATTACTATTTTTTGAATAAAGCTAAACTTATATTTTTGCATGTAATTCACAATGAATGGAAAAAAGCTTTGTGGTATAAATATTATTTTCTCTGTTAAGGACAAAAAATTAAATAACGATAAGTGTTTTTTAAAAGCTTGAATTTGACTAAACTAATGCCTCAAAGTAAGCTTATCCTCGTTAAAAATATGATTATAATGAACAAATTTTTTAAAAACAAATTTAACCACCTTCTGAATTCCCTTTTATTTTATTTAAACGCTTTTCACTTTATTTTTTCGTTCGAAAAATAGCTTTTCATTTGTACTTAAATAATTAAAAAATTGGGAATTGACAAGCTACAAATGGTTGATTATACTGAAAGCAATCTAACAACACTATTTACGTTGATTGAGCACAGTAGCAGAAAGAATGTTGTCATTAGAAAGCTAGTGGTTGATGAAAACTAGCACGACTCTTTTCGCGAATTACACTCATAAGTAACTTGATTAACCTCAAGCGTCCTACTGGCGTTAACAGTATTATGAGTGGTCAACAATTGTTATTTTTTACAATTGTCGGCAAATTGGGTGGTAACACGAAATGATTCGTCCCGATGAAAAGGTTTCTTTGCCTTTTCATCGGGACTTTTTTTATTTTTATATTATTCTAAATAGAGGAGATTACAACATGACAATTATCGACGAACTAATATGGCGTGATGCCATTAACCAACAAACAGATGAAGAAGGTCTGAATAAACTGATTAAAAGCAAGAAGATTTCTTTATACTGTGGTATGGATCCTACTGGAGATAGCATGCATATTGGGCATTTAATTCCTTTTATGATTTTAAAAAGATTTCAACTAGCTGGACACCGCCCTGTTATTTTGATTGGTGGAGCAACCGGTACTATTGGCGATCCAAGTGGTAAATCAGAAGAGCGTGTTTTACAAACAATGGAACAAGTACAAGAAAATGTTAGAAGACTTAGTGCGCAAATGGTTCGTCTTTTTGATGCAGGTGGAAGCAATGGAATTAAAATGGTTAATAATTATGACTGGACTAAAGATTTAAGTTTACTCGACTTTTTACGTGATTACGGCAAAAATTTCAACGTCAATACGATGCTTGCAAAAGATATTGTTGCTAGTCGTCTAGAAACCGGTATTTCCTTTACAGAATTCACTTATCAAATTCTACAATCAATGGATTTCTTACACTTATACCAACATGAAGATGTACAATTACAAATTGGTGGAGCAGATCAATGGGGGAATATTACAGCTGGTTTAGAATTCATTCGCAAACAAGAAGGTTCAGAAGCCGAAGCATACGGGTTAACCATTCCTCTAATGTTAAAAGCTGATGGAACAAAATTTGGAAAAACAGCTGGCGGGGCAGTCTGGTTAGATCCTGAAAAGACAACTCCTTATGAGTTTTACCAATTTTGGTTAAATCAAGATGATCGTGATGTAGTAAAATATTTGAACTACTTTACTTTCTTAACAAAAGAAGAAATCGATAGCTTAGCTGAAAAAGTAGCCACTGAACCTCATAAACGAGAGGCACAAAAAACACTCGCACGCGAAATGACGTTATTTGTCCATGGTGAAAATGCTTTAAGTGATGCTGAAAAGATTACGACAGCTCTTTTTTCTGGCGATGTAAAAAGCTTAACCGCTAATCAAATTGAAGAAGGTTTTAAAAATATGCCTACATTTGAAGCTCCTAAAGAAGAACGAAACATTGTTGAATGGTTGGTTGATGTTGTAGGAATTGAACCATCTAGACGTCAAGCACGAGAAGACATCACTAATGGGGCTCTTTCTATGAATGGCGAAAAAGTTACAAGTGTCGATGCTATTGTTACTCCTGAAAATTCTTTTGATGAACGTTTTATTCTTATTCGTCGAGGCAAGAAAAAATATTTCTTAGTAAAACTAGTTTAATACTATGAACTAAAAGCGTTCTGGATTGCAAAGACTCTTTAATTACCATACTAAAAGGATGTAGGTAATCTGCAGTCCTTTTTAGTTTATTTAGGAGGAAACAGCTATGATTCAACTAACATCCGTTACAACTCCAGAAAGTGTGCAACTCATCGTCCAATTAGCAAAAGAAATCTGGAAAGAACATTACACTTCTATTATTGGACCTCAGCAAGTTCAGTATATGCTTACTACCTTACAGTCTAAAGAAGCCATCTTAAATGACTTGGACCGAGGAAAAAAATATGTTCTTATTAACTTGAATAACCAAGCTATTGAGTATCTTAGTTATGAACTAATGGACAATCAACTCTTTCTTAGCAAATTGTATCTGAAAAAGAATCAACGTGGCAAAGGGAATGGACGTTTTCTTATAACTCAAATAAAAGACATTGCTCAAAAAAACAAAAAAAGAACCATTGTTTTAACAGTCAACAAGCACAATCAAGCTAGCATTGCTGCTTATAAAACATTCGGATTTGATTTAGTTAAAGAGCAGCAAGTTGATATCGGAAACGGTTATGTTATGGATGATTATGTTTTTCACTATTCTCTCTAATTAAAACTGATTTGTTAAAAAATAATACAGTAGAAATGAGGTTTTTGATATGAAAATAGATCGAAACAATGATGGCTTAGCTATTGCCAAAAAGCTTCATAATCACGAAGTAACTCCTTTTGAATTAGTAGAAGAAGCTTTTAAAAAAATTGAAGCTGAAAATCCAAAATGGAATGCAGTTATTCATACCCGCAAAGAAAAAGCTCTACAAGAAGCAAAAAATAAAGATTTCTCCAACACATTATTTGGTGGTTTACCTATTTTAGTCAAAGGCTTAGGACAAGATATCGTTGATGAACCTAGTACTTCTGGATCTCGACTCTTAAAAAACCACTACGCTAAATACACAAGCAACTTTACAAAAGCATTAGAAAAAGCAGGATTTATCGTGATTGGCCAAACAAATACACCTGAATTTGGCTTTAAAAACATTACAAATCCTAGCTTATATGGTCCGACTCGCAATCCTTGGAATACTGATTACTCACCTGGTGGCTCGAGTGGTGGTGCTGCTGCTAGTGTTGTTTCAGATATGGTTTCAATTTCAGGAGCTAGTGATGGGGGCGGATCTATTCGGATACCTGCAGCTTTTTCTGGTCTTGTCGGTTTAAAGCCTACTCGTGGGAGAACACCAATTGGACCTGGTTCTGGTCGCGGTTGGCAAGGAGCTTCTATTAGCTTTGTTTTGACAAAAACTATGCGCGATACGGCAGCGATGATGGATGCGTTACAGACAGTTCAAGAATTAGCTGCTTTTCAAACACCTCTTTTTGAGTTTGGCTACCTGGACACATTACAAAAGCCTGCTCCAAAAAAATTTAGAATAGCTTATTCCTTAACTTCTCCTGTTCACGGACCTGTCAGTCTAGAGTTGTAGAGTGTACCCCCGATATAGATGGTGTCGCCTTGATGCAAAGTTATTACACAATGAATGCTGGAGAAACAGCCGCTATGATGGCAAACCTAGAGCAATCTCTCCAACGAGCTTTAACCATTGACGACATGGAACTGATGACTTGGACATTATACAATGCAGGAAAATCTATTTCAGCTGCCACCTATTCCAATAGTTTAGCTGCTTGGGATACCGCTGCAGAAACGATGGCACAGTTTCATGAGACGTATGACTTATATTTAACCCCTACTACTGCAGATACAGCTCCTTTGATTGAGGCTAAATTGCAAACCGATGAGCAGATTGAACGCATGAAGCGTGTTACTGAGCTAACACCAGCTGAACAACAAGTCCTCATTTGGGATATGTTTGCGGCAAGTTTAGATATTACGCCCTTTACCCAACAAGCTAACTTAACAGGGCAACCGGCTATTAGTTTACCCATTTATTTAACTGGAAAAGGTCTACCACTAGGAATACAGTTCACCGCTCCAAAAGGAAAAGAAGATTGGCTACTCTCTATAGGATATGAAATGGAAAAAGCTGGATTATTTATTAAATAAATAATAGTCTATCTTTAAAAGTCTAGGCTTTTAAAGATGGACTATTATTTTCTATTTTATTTGGTCTAAAGTTTCTTTTGTTTCTGTATTGCCTGAAATTAAATCAAGTGCTTGTCTACTTATGTTTGAATGGTTTAAAGCTGAAACAATTGTACTTGCTACGTCTTCTCTAAGAATAGATTTAATGCTGTCTCTTTTCTAAGTGAATTTTACCTGTTCCAGGTTCATTCACCAACATGCCCGGGCAAAAAATAGTATAATATAAGCTGCTTTTTTCTAGCATTTTAGTCTGCATAGTATTTAGCAGTCATGTAAGGTTTTATTTCCTCACTCCATTTTTCCTATTTGACCATTTGCACCAACACCTAATACATTCATCTTTAAGATGCCTCCTTATGTTGTTTTTCTATTATTTGTTCAACAAAGATAGCCAAATAAGCCACTGAAAGGAACACAGTAGCTTACGGATCTTTTAAAAATGACCCTTGACTAGTCTAGTGCAAAGTAACCGCAAACTACATCACCTACTGCTTTTGCGGCAACCATTATCGTTTCTTCATCTATATCAAATTTAGGATGATGATTCGCATAATACGTTTGTTCTCCTTTTGCTTGGCAACCCACGAAGAAGAAACAACTTGGTATCTTTTGAGAATAATAAGCAAAATCTTCATTTCCTGTTTGCATCGGAGCTTCTACTACTTTTTTCAAATAATCATTGAGGCCATTTTCCAAGTAATCTACCACACTACTGGTTAACTCAGGATCATTAGATACTGGTGGACAGCCTTCTTCAACTGTCATCGTTGCTTGAACTGCAAACATCTCTTCCAGTCCTTTTGTTAGACGCAACACTTCTTGATTGAGTATTTCAAAAGTAGTTTCTTTCATGTAACGCATATCGCCTTCGATGGTAACCGCATCTTTAATCACGTTAAAGGCTCCTTTGCCATCAAATGAACCTACTGTTACCGTTCCTACTTCAAAAGGATCTAACCGTCTACTAATGACGGTTTGGAGAGCCGTTACAAAATAAGCCCCCGCCACAATGGCATCATTCGATTTGTGTGGCGTTGAAGCATGCCCACCTGTTCCTCGAATAACGATTTTAAACTGTGCTCCCCCAGCCATCGCTGCCCCACTTCGATAAGCAACGACGCCAACTGGGTAATCAGGCATCACATGAATCCCAATAATATGATCCACATCATTTAAAGCGCCGGATTCCATAATGTATTTTGCGCCACCAGGAGGAGCTTCCTCAGCATGTTGGTGAATAATTTTTATCGTACCAGGGATTTCTTCTTTTAATACAATTAAACAATCTGCTAATACCATGAGATACGCTGTGTGCGCATCGTGACCACAAGCATGCATTACGCCTTTATTCTTTGATGCAAAAGATAGTCCCGTTTCTTCTTTAATCGGTAAAGCATCAAAATCAGCTCTCAAAGCTAGTGTTTCACCAGGTTTACCTCCTGTAATCGTTACGACAACACCATTTCCACCTACTTTTGTTTCTAAAGTTACAGCTTTATCTTGATAAAAAGATGCTATGTAAGCCGCTGTCTCTTCTTCTTGATAAGACAATTCTGGGTGTGCATGTAAATACCTACGAATTTCAATCATTTCTTCTCTTCGTGAATCCAGCATAGCCATCAACTTATCTCTCATCTAAATCCCTCCAATTAAACTTAGCGCTAATTATCTTGTAACTTTTTATTTACTATAGCATATTTTAAAACGATTCACTTAATCCACAAATGATTAAGTGAATGGTTTTTTTATTTAACTTAACCAAAAAACTGCAATAGAACACCTGCCACCACTGCAGAGCCAATCACACCTGCAACATTTGGACCCATCGCATGCATTAATAAAAAGTTAGAAGGATCTGCTTTTACTCCTTCTTTTTGAACAACTCGAGCAGCCATAGGCACAGCTGATACCCCAGCTGCTCCAATCATTGGGTTAACTTTGCCATTTGTTAATTTACACATTAGTTTCCCCATTAATACTCCACCAGCTGTTCCAATTGCAAAAGCAAGCAGTCCTAGAATAATAATTTTAGCTGTTTGAGCGGATAAAAATAACTCTGCTTCAGCTTTTGCTCCAACAGTTATTCCTAAAAGGATCGTGAGAATATACATTAAGGAATTTTGAAGTGTATCCGTAATATTTGGCACTCGTCCACTTTCTTTAATGAGATTTCCTAACATCAGCATACCTATCAAAGGAGCCGATGAGGGTAATAATAAGATAACGAAAATAGTAACCACTATTGGAAAAAGAATCTTTTCTTTTTGTGATACTGATCTTAACTGTTCCATTTTTATTTTGCGTTCTTTTTTAGTCGTTAATAATTTTATAATGGGTGGTTGAATAACTGGAACAAGTGCCATGTAAGAATAAGCTGCTAAAGCAATACTTGAAAGCAAGTGAGGCGCCAATTTGCTTGTTAAAAAAATAGCTGTTGGTCCATCTGCTCCTCCGATAATCCCTACAGAAGCCGCTTCTGAACCTGTCATCCCTAGGGCTAAAGCCCCAAAAAAAGCAAGAAATATCCCGATTTGAGCGGCACCTCCAAGTAATAAGGTCTTTGGATTTGCGATTAATGGGCCAAAATCAGTGGCTGCCCCTAAACAAAGAAAGATTAAAGGCGGGTAAATACCAAGATTTGTTCCTTGATATAAGTAATACAATAATCCGCCATTAGCACCATCAATCGGTGGGGCCATTAATCCTCCTATTGGTAAATTAACTAACAACATTCCAAAAGCAATTGGAATTAATAAATAGGGTTCATACCCTTTTTTTATCGCTAAATATAAAAATATACACGCTATTGCAATCATAATAACCTGTTTGTATGATAAATTAGCAAATCCTGAATGCATCAGTATGTCTTTTATTGCTTCAATCATAATAATAGCTCCTCATCTGACATTATAGTCTGACTAAACTAGCTCCTGCCTCGACTGTTGCACCTTTTGAAACGACAATTTCACTGACAATTCCATCTTCAGGTGCTACAATTTCATTTTCCATCTTCATTGCTTCTAGAATACATAAAACTTGCCCAGCTTTTACTGTTTCTCCTAACCGAACCGTTACATTAATAATTATTCCGGGCATAGGTGCTTTAACACTGATTTCATTTGATGCTTTTAAGACAGCAGATTCTTTTTGACTAGGCTGGGATGTTTGGATAATTTTTTCATTCTTAATTTTTTTAGCGCTCGCTTCGTCAATTTCTTCTACCGAAACTTGGTAAACCTTATTATTTACTGTGATCTCATAAGTTTTCATTCTATTAAACTCCTTTATCTCACTCGTTTTATGGAGGTTATTTGATAATGCTTATCTTGTTGGTCTTCATTAGCTAGCATTAAAGCGGTTAAGGCTGCTACGGTTTTTGTCTCTTCATCTTCTGCTAGATTATCTTTTTTTGTTGAGAAAATGACCTGTTCTTCTTTTATCGGTATTTCTTCTTTGAAAATATATTTAAAAGAAATTAAAATAAGCTGCAATCCAAAAAGTACGAGAAAGACGATTACAATAGATGTAACAGATATATTGATGCCTTCTAATAGACTAGTATCAGTCATCTTGTCCCTCCTCACATAATAGCGTTGATTCGAATAACTTCTTCAATTGACTTTTGTTTAGATTGATACTTATTTTTTAAGAATTTTTCTCCTATTTGTGGGAACATCGCATAAATTAAGACATCCTCATCTGTCTCAGCAAGAGTGCTTATTTCATTTTTTTGTTTTTCAAACTCAGGGTCTAATAAATCTGCTGGTCTTCTAGTAATCACTTCTTCATCGCCAATTATTTTTTGTTTTATCGCTTCGCTAATAGGCGCTGGCGGAGTGCCGTACAAACCACGAACATAATCCTTAATTTCATTGGGTATCATTTTATAACGCTCACCAGATAAAACATTAAATACAGCTTGTGTTCCAATCATCTGACTCATCGGGGTAACAAGCGGTGGGAAACCTAAGTCTTCTCGCACTTTAGGTACCTCACGCAAAACTTCTTCGTATCGTTCCTGAGCTTTTGCTTGTTTTAGTTGTGCATACAGATTAGATAACATACCTCCCGGGACTTGATAGATTAACGCCTTTGGATCAACTGTCATCATCTTAGGGTCTAATATCCTTTCTTTTAAATAGTGGTCTTTGATCGGTTTAAAATAATCTGCAATTTCTTCTAAAATTTCTTTTTTCAAATGGGTATTGTAACCTAGTTCTGTTAAAACAATGCTTAAGGATTCAGTGGCTGGTTGACTTGTCCCACCTGAAAAAGGAGAAATAGCTGTATCAATTATATCTGCTCCTACTTCAACAGCCGTTAAATAGGTCATTTCTGATATTCCACTTGTTGCGTGTGTATGCACTTCTATCGGTAAAAAGGTTACCTCTTTTAGAGCAGGTATTAATTCTTTTACCACAAAAGGTGTCAAAATACCGGCCATATCTTTAATACAAATCGAATCGGCTCCTAATTCATCCAATCTCTTCGTTAGTTCCTTATAATAGTTAATTGTATGAACTGGACTAATTGTATAACAAATGGTTAATTGGCAATGTCCGCTATATTTCTTAATCGCTTTTACGCAAGCCTCCATATTTCGACTATCATTTAAAGCATCAAAGACTCTGATAATGTCTATTCCATTTTCAATAGCCTTCTCAATGAACTTGTCTACAATATCATCTGCATAATGGCGATAACCCAAAAGATTCTGTCCACGCAATAACATCTGAAGTGGAGTGTTTGTCATTCTTTTTTTGATTTCTCTCAATCTATCCCAAGGATCTTCATTCAAAAAACGTATTGATGCATCGAATGTCGCCCCTCCCCAACATTCAACGGCATAGTAACCAGCCGTATCCATTTTTTCTATAATAGGCAACATCTCTTCTGTCTTTAAACGAGTAGCCATCAGACTTTGGTGAGCATCTCTCAAGACCGTTTCTGTAAATTTAACTTCCTTTATCTTATTCAATACTTTCACATCCTATCTTAAAAGTTTCTTGTAAATTAAACCTTCACTGACTTAGAATAAAAATGAGTTGAATTCCTAAAAATGGTTTCTTACAATCCACCTTTCTGCTTTATTTTTTCAAGCATTCTGTTTTTAAAATTCGACCGTAAAACGCTTACATTTTGAAAGATGCTTTTGTGTTTATTTTAACATACGATACCCTAAACATGCCTATTATCCTACTCATCACTTTAAAATTGAATTCAAGCACTTATTACAGTACACTTCAAGCTATAAGTAAATACTATTTGTTTAAAAATATCTAGGCTATTTTTTAGGATAAAATAAATTTTGATGGGGGAAACAGATGAGAATTGGGATTATTGGTTTGGGAGATATTGCTCAAAAAGCTTATTTACCTATTCTTAGTGAAAAAGAAGGAATTGAGCTTGTCCTTTGTACTCGTAATAAGGAGAATCTAGAACGACTGGCTAAAAAATATCGTCTAACTGAGTACGTGCAGACTATCGATGAATTACTCAATCTGAAAATCGATGCTGTTTTAATTTGCACCCCTTCTCCGACTCATTTTGAACTAACTAAAAAATTTCTTGAAGATAATATACATGTTTATATAGATAAGCCAATTGCAATGAATCTGGATAAAAGCAAACAAATTGTTCAACTAGTTAAAGAAAAAAAATTAATTGCGATGGTTGGGTTTAACCGCAGATTCGCTCCTATGGTTGCAGCTTTAAAAGATGAAGGAAAAGCTGACATGGTTGTGATACAAAAAAATAGGTACATTCTTCCTGGTGATAAAAGGAATTTTATTGTACAAGACTTTATCCACGTTGTAGACACATTGCGCTTTCTTATGGATACAGAAGTTATTGACTTAACTGTCCAACATCTTGAAAAAGATGGCTTGCTTTACAACGTTATTATCCAATTAATTGGAAAAAACTGTACAGCTATTGGTATTATGAATCGAAATAATGGCATAACAGAAGAAATTATCGAATACATGGCTGCCGGAAATAAGCTAGTTGTTAACAATCTTGTTGAAACGACTCAGTATTTAAATAATACTAAAACAAACATTGATTTTAATGACTGGGAACCTACGTTAGCTAAACGAGGGTTTTATCAAATAATAGACCACTTTATTGAATGTGTAAGGCTAAACAAACAACCTAGTCCCTCTATTTCTGATTCTCTTATTACACACGAAATATGTGAAGAAATCTGCGAAAGAGTTATGTAACAGTAAAGAAATCACTTTGTTGATTTATAATATAAGTTTTAAAAAACGGTTTTCCAAAAAATGAATACCCATTTTTTAAAACTTATATTTTTACTATTTAGTCATTCCAATCTCTTGGGCTCCATAACCGTCCGTCTAACTCACCTTCCATTTGATCTATCCGTTTAAATTGTTCTTCTACTAATTCTATCGTTGCTTTAAGTAACGCTTTTTGCTTATATTCTTGGCTACTAGAAAACAGTGTCTCTAATTCTGCTAATAGCCAGTCTTTTTCATCCATTATTAGCCTCCTAATTCATATCATCTAATGAAAGTTTTAAATCATCCATTGTTTCTCTATTCTCTTTTATCATCTCAATAACATGTCGTAATTTTTCTTCGTTTCCTGTTCCTAAAGAAGTTAAATTTGTTTTTTCTAATTGATTTAGTATCCACTTTTCGCGAGAAAACAAACTTAATTCGGTATCATTTGTTAAAAATTGTTGGTAGTCGATTAACAAAGTCATTTTCTTTTCTTCAGTCATATAAATAAATTGATGAATGGCAAACGTTTTTAGAAATATCATTCCTGTTTTATGAGCCATTGCTTGAAAAGGCTTAGTTAATTCATCCATACTGTATCGTTCTTTTCCACCAGCTTGATAATCCGATTTTGCAGCTCCAACTAATAAAACAAGTGCAAACTCTTTATCTTTTAGCCGATTGCCTTTTTTCCCATGTGCAAAATCATCTGTTAAAACTTCATCTTGCCACTGTTTCAGCATTGCTGGCGAACTATACCAGTAAAGTGGAAATTGAAAAATAATACGATCATGAGCAGCTAGTAATTCTTGCTCCTTACTAACATCAATAGGAGTGTTGGAATAAAGTTCCTCTAAGTGATGAATCGTTATATTTTGATCATCAGGAATTGACTGAAGCAAGTATCGTTGGCTGCTGGATTCTTTTATTTCTGGATGAGAAATAATAATTAATGTCTTCACTCGTTTATTCTCCTTCATCTTTCGTTTAATTTATCTACAGTTTCTATCCTAACACCACTTTACAAGTTTTTCCGTCTTTTAGGACGCAAAAATACAAACAACTCCAAAAATTTTAGAAGTTGTTTATTATGATCCCATTATATCAAAACAGGCAAACAATCAAAAGTTTAAAAACTTATTTTGTAAGGCTAACGAAACCAACAGCTTAAAAAATGTGACTATTTTTTCTAGCGATTCTTTCATACAAGGAATTCAATCAATTCGTTTTCTCTATCATTGGTTTTAAAAAAATTGAATACTTCTAGCTTAAATTCCTATTATTTTCCGGTCATAAGTAAGCTCCCTTCTATGTTTTCTTTACTTAATCAAATCTATAAGAAATATACAGACAAGTAACTTATGAATCAAAAAAATACATGAAATTCTATAGAATCATGTATCTCGGAACCCTGATTAACCAAGGTTTAGTTTTACTCTTTTAGACTTATTCTCTCGCGTTTTGTCCGTTACAGAGCATATAGTTTAATTATTTTATCTATAGATATTTTATTAGGCGTACTCATATCTACAAAATAAGGTAATTGCCATTTCTGAGTATTAATTGCTTGTTTGCTAGTTGGTCTATCCCAACTGGGATAGACTCTTATAGCCATCTTTCCTTTAGCGGACTGGGATCGAAGGATATTCTTTTTAATAAGTATTTCTTTTGGGAAAACAAATTGACCAAATTCATTATTTTTTTTAAAAGTTGTTATAACTAATAATTCAGGTGCTTCTTCAGATAAAAAAGGACGGTTTTTATTATCGCTACCTTTTTCCCAAAAAGTAACAAACTGTCCTATTTTTGTAGGTGTAGTCTTCGCAACTCTAAATCGAATAGTTTTAGAAGACAATCGAAATACACCAGCACCATATTCATAATTTTGTTTCTCTTCTTGAACAGATTCTATTGTTAGTTGTTTTGGTTCATAAATCGTTTTATTTATGTAATTTAATGCTTCTGAAAAATGATTCATTTTATCGCTCCTTAAGGGGTTTGTTAATACTATTTCATTAAAAATAAAAGTAATTCTTGTTTTTTTGTATACACTAAATGATACATGAAATTGGTTCAGTTCATTTATCATAACCATAGTTAAAATAAATGAACTGAACCATAAAGTGATAATTATGTTGTATAATTTAAAATATAGGAATAATATAAAAAAAATGAGCGATACAACACTAACGAAAAAGACATATATAAATAGTGGGAGAGACTAAATACGATTAAACAAATTAGCGAATTATCTAACATAGAATTAAATACTCTTATTGATTTATGGCTCAATGTGAATATTGAAACTCATACTTACATTAATAAAGACTATTGGGAATCTAAGCAGGATTTTGTAAAAAGAGAATTACCTAAAGCGGATATATTTGTTTACTACAATAAAAATGAAATAATTGCATTTTTGGTACTGGTAGATAATTACATTGCTGGTATCTTTATTGAAAAATAATTTAGAGGTTTCGGTATTGGAAAACAGTTGCTTGATATTGCAAAAGAAAATAGAGAAACATTAACATTATCGGTTTATAAAAAAATGTTAACGCAATTGGGTTCTATTCAGTTCAGAAATTTAATAAAGTGAAAGAAGAATTGGACACAAGTACTTCAGAAATTGAGTACTTAATGGTTTGGCATAGATAATTATAAAATTGCTTATACTTTTAAATACATGAAATGACATAGAATCATGTGTCAAAAATCCTATCACAGTAAATTTGTTTTCTGAGAGTAAAAGAGAAATATTTATATAGAATCTCTTACTATAGATTTTGCGATAGTCGAATCATATCAATACACTGTATGCCATTTTCGAAAATATTACTTGTATAATATTTAGTAAAAAAATTCATATCTATACCAATAATTCTAAAATGACATTTTTGATAAAGAGCTAATTGTCCAATACTTGAATTACCTGTTCCAACTTCTATTATTTTATATCCGTCGACTTTTGCTTTTTCAATTGCAGCTAAGATTAATTGTTTGCCAATTCCTTCTCCTTGTCTGCTCTCTGTGACAGCTATATTTGCTAATTCTATTGTTCCAGGTCTTGTTGGTAGAAGCACAAATACACCAATTATCTTTTTTTGTTCCTCAGCTACGAAACAGGTTCCTCTTTTAACACAATCATTGATACTATTTTGAGAAGGATCTGCCGATAATAAAAGACTTAATGGTTTATCCTCATAATTATTTAATTCCCTGATAATCATTTTATCCTCCTTTATGATTTATTAACTATATTTCTTTTCAGAATATAATGGTGACGCTATTTTTTTATTCTTGAAAATAAGAAATTTTAGGTTTAATTTTTTCGTGCAGCAATCAGAAGAAAATCAGGTTTATGAATATTATCTTTATATTCTGGAAATTTTTTCATCGTCTCAGCCGAAGGTATTGGTTCGACTATTTTTTCAATAGTAAAACCAGCCTCAACTAGGGTATTAATTATACTTGAAAATGTTCTGTGATATTTTATAACCCCATCTTTAAACCATCTAGATTCTCTTTTTCCATCAAATGAATAATTTGAAATATTAGCATATATCTTATTCTCCTCTTTATCCTTTGTCCATCTATCACCATATGTAAAGCAGGAATTGAGAGGATGTTCTTGAGAGAATACAAAACTTCCGTTAGTATTCAATGATTCAAATACTTGTTTTACGACTTTTCCAAAATCTTCAACATAGTGCACAGCTAAAGAACTAACAATCAAATCAAAGTAGTCATCAAGAGCGCCTATGTCCTCAATTGCCATGCATTTATAGGAGATTTTTGGAGATGCATTTTCTTCTTTTGCAATTGTTAACATTTTTTCAGATATATCAATTCCAACAACTTTATTTGCGCCCATATCTATATATTGGGTACAATGTTCTCCATACCCACAACCGAGATCTAAAATATCAAGTCCTTCAAGTGAAGGCAATAGCTCAAATAGAGCTGGAATTTCAACAAGAATATTGGCATTATCTCCAGACCTTAATTTCTTATATGATTTAAAAAATAAATCATCATCATAAATATTCTGTCTACTCATGTTTTTCATCCTCTCTATAAACTATCTAGATATAAATTCAGTTCTTATTATGACAGACTAACATCAGTCGTTACAGCTTGTTACTTATACACATGAAATGACATAAAATCGAGTAATTAAACCATCAATACGATTAGCTATTTTCTATTTACTACAATACATGGACTCTTACAGAGTAGTGTACTTATAGTTACCGTGTTTATTAATACATTTCTTGAAATATCTTACCCTATATTATAATTTCAAAGGTAAGCACATGAAGTATTTATCATAACTAAAATAAAGTCCCTACTATTACTAAAGTGTAGGAGTTCTATTTAAATTAACAAATGAACTTTAAAAGTTAATTTAATCCTGAATAATTGTATATCAAAGTTTTGTGTTTATTTTTCAACTCGAGAATATAAAATTGCTTTTTTTCAGTTACAGAGGCTAATTCAGATTAAGCAATTATTTTTCTTCTTGCATATTAGCAAATTTTCTCTATACTTACTTTTAGTAAGTATTATATTTTTAATTAAGGAAGGAATTACTATAAATGATTTATTTAAATGAGCAAACACGTATCGGAGAAGTTGTTTTAAACGTTGAAAATTTAAAACATATGAAACATTTTTACAAAGATATTATTGGTATGGATATAAAAAAGGAAAACTCCTCAACTATTTCTTTTGGAGTAAAAAAGACAGAAACTATTTTATTAACTCTAAAAGAAGTACCAATAAAAGATAGTAATGCTCGTTCAACAGGATTATTTCATTTAGCTTTATTATTGCCTAAGCGACAAGATTTAGGTGAGATAATGAAACATATTATTATTTCTAATTACCCATTAACTGGTGCTAGTGACCATGGTTATAGCGAAGCCATTTATTTAGACGACCCTGAGGGAAATGGTATTGAAATCTATTGGGATAAGTCCAAATCTGAATGGAATATTCGTGAGGATGGGCAAATTTCTGGTGTGACAGAAGTAATGGATACAGAAGGTGTACTTGCAGAAGCTAAAAAAACGTTTACTGAACTGCCTATTGGAAGTTATATGGGTCACGTTCATTTGTATGTATCTGATTTGGATGAAACGGATTATTTTTATACTAAACTATTGGGTTTAGAATTGAAATTTAATTTTGGTAGTCAAGCCAAATTTTTTGCAGCTGGTGAATACCACCACCAAATAGCAGCAAATATTTGGGCAGGCAAAGGGATTTCAGCAGCTAAAAAAGGAATTCGTGGATTAGCTTATTATACGATTGTCGTTCCTGTTAAAGAAGATTTTGATCGTATTCAAATAAGATTAATGGAAAAAAACTATAGTTACCAGCTGGATGAAACAAGGTCTATTCTTTCTTTAGAAGATACGAATGGAATTGCACTAAAAATTGTACAAAAATAATACAAAATATAAAATCTACAATATAATTTTTGATATAGTTGATTTTTATCAGAAAAGTAAATAAAATTTGTGATTAACTATAAAACTTTCTTGTTTAGCTCGTAAAGAATATTCTTTTGAGACGAAAAGGATATTCTTTTTTTAGGACGGTTGTGCCACTATTTTTTGTAATCATTCCTATTTAAAAATGTGCCCTATAGTACATAGCCTTCCAGCTATTAAAACGTATAAGGAGTTCTACTAATGTATTGTCTTTTTGATAGATATAAGAGACAAATTCATTAACTCTATTATATGAGCATAGTAGATGGACACAAATAAATGAAATGACATAGAATTATGTCTTTTAACTGAATAAGTTCTCTAATACTTTTCATTAAAGTGTTAAAGGTGTTAAAGGTCTTAAATTTATTCACTTAATCTATTTTCGGCTATCTTGTAGACCGTTTCATTATCTCTTTTACCAATAACAACTACTTGGATTACTTCAACCTTACCTTTTATTTCTCTAAAAATAACTCGAAGACCCATTTTTTGTTTTTAGTTTATTACATAGGGCTAAACTACCATGTAACGGTTGACTAGCACTCAGTTTAATAAGATTAAGAGCTTTGTCGACAAAAATCTTTTGGCTACCATCAAGCTTAGTATAATCATTTTTTGAATACTCTGTCCATTTAATCTGATACAAAATCTACTCCCACCCATCTTCTTCGTCGATGGTAGGTTCTTCATTTGCAATTGATCCACGTACGTTATTATCAGAAAATGTTACGATATTTTCGTTTAACAGCCTTTTTTCAGTAATTAAATCAGCGATTTGATTATAAAGACTATCAACTTCTTTATTAAGAGATTCATACTGTTTTTGCGTTAGCATGACTCCAGCAACTTTTTCTCGATTAAAGACATAAACTCCAGTAGCTTCTTTATCAGCTTTTTGAAAAAATCTCCATAGGAGACCTTTTTACTTCAGAGATAAAAGATGTTGGAATATCCAATATTTTCATAGCCATATAAATCCTCTTCTTTGCTTTACTATAAGTCTTTTAAAGGACTTTTAAAAGACGTATCTCTTGTTTCAATTATTTTTTCTATCTAGTAAATCTAAATGAATTAATCGGCACATATAAACGCTTGGTTACCATCAATTTTGGTTAGGGTTAAAACGGACAATATAATTCATTTGATTGATGATATCATTGAAAAGTAGAGAAATAAAAAAATATAAAGAGGTGAAAAATGCAAAAGACTAGGAATAAAAATTACTTATAATAAAATTTCTTTATGGATTATAGTAATTATTTTTATCGTTTACAAAGACGTAGGGAATGATATCTCTTTTAATTTTTTATTAGGAGACTTATTTTTTATGTTTTTTATGCTCATACATATTCCTGTTGCAACAATTATAAATGTAAGGAGTTTTAAGTGGACTAAAATAAAGATAAGCCTAGTTAAATTTATTAGCATACTCTTTTTTTTACTGCTATAACTTATGGTTTTGATTATCTAGTTCGACCAACTGAAATAGATTTAACAAGAAATATTTCTACAAGTTTAGGACTATCATTTAGTACGAAAATAATAATGTGTTAAGAATAATTTGCAACTAATAAAAAAACATTAGTAATGACTACTTCTGAGATTTTTCATCTATATTTTCTCTAGCCACGTATAGGTTATCATCTAGTTTATAACAGATAATAGACTCAGTTGCTTCTTTTGGTAGGTATATTTCTGTCCCTACGTCTAAAAAGTTAGATTCTAAGCTATTTTTTGGGTAACTGTATCGATCTATCTTTTTTTTAACACCATATACTTTATCAGGTTGTAAGGCTTCTTTATATGGTTCTTTTGTCAAAACATAGGTGGTACCCAACAAATTTACTAAAGTGGGTATTTTTTTCTGTTCCGATTTATTTACAAGAAAAACAACTATCAAAAGTATAATTATTGCTATTAAGATCAGAGTTATTCTTTTTTTCACGAAAAACCTTCCTCTACTGGTTTAAAATTTTAATATATAGACCAGTAACGCTACCAGTATATTTTGTTTCTATTTTTTAATAGATATTAGCTGGACTATAGTATTTTACTGACCACTTTATCTTATTTTTATTTCCATAAATAGCTGGCCTAGTGGACTTATTTTTATTAGCTGCATTGAATGTACCAGCGCTTCTTCCTTTTGCTATTCCTATAGACATAGCTCCATATCCGAAGCTAACACTAACCTCGACTGTAGCCGAATTATTAAAGTACCATCCGGAAGTACCTTTAGTATAATATTTAAAAGACGGAAAACTTGTAAAGTGATGTATACTACCTATTACCAAGTATAGATAAGTTACAAAAAAAGAAAGTAAATGACTTTTATTCTTTTTCTCTCTTAAATCCTATTATTTTCACAAATATTCTTGCATTGCCTTCTTAAAAACAGAAATCATTGGCAATTCCTGAATAGGAATTAACTCGATTTCTAAGTTAAGCAATAAATTCTCTAAATATCCAGCAATTCTATCGTGTTGGTTAGCACTAACGACAATTGTTGGTGGTCTACTATTTTCTGATAAAATTAATTGAATAAATACTCGTTGGATAGCTTCACTATCTCCTGGCTCAAAAATCTCACTACAAATGATTTCGTTGTCTTCAGTGTCTACTATTAACAAAATTAGCGGATAATATGGTCTCTCACTATCAGAGTGGGATACTGGCGCATTCATAAAATCAATATCCATTTCCCAAATAGAAGAACCTCGTTTTTGTTTGCTGACTCGTTTCATTTCAAAAGAAGTTAATAGAATTGGATCCGCACTTTTTAACGGGTATATTCCTTTTGTAATTTCTTTAGGCATTTTGAATAAACCATCTTTATAACCATCATTTTTTTGATACGTTCTCATTAAAATCTCTGTTGGTTGTTTTTTATCTTCATAGAAAGTTAATTTCCCTCGAAAATCATTAGCTGTTTCTAGCAATTTCTCCATTATTTCAATCATCCATGGAACTTCTAATTCATTTAGAATAGAAGGATGATAACCCGGAAAATAATCCACGAAGATGGGCCCTGATTTTTTCCCTCTAAATGGTACCCCACTTTCTTTAATCAGCTGATACTCTTCCTCACTGATCATATCCCGATCTTCAAATTCTAAAGAGAGGCAATTTTGCACTTGGATGGTGTCCAACATCGAACGAAGATTTTGTTGATCTATTTTTTTAATTGTTTCAAAAAAACAAGCTAACTCTTTTAAGTTTCGATGAAATAAAAAACCGTAATTGCGTTCCGTTTTACCTAACACAGAAATGATTATTGGATCATTATGATGAGCTAATTTAATCGCAATCAAATTCGTTTTCAAATAGTCATCCCAAAATTTTTCTTTGTATAGTTGTTTAGCGAGTGTATATAACTTTTTTTGCTGATCCATCGTTACACGACTCCTCTCATTTAGATAAATATCTTATTTTACTTTATTATACCAAATTAAACCGCTTACAAGTTGTCTTATTTTTTAAGTTCAAACAATGGATAGTTAATAACTTCAAACTAAAAACTTTTATTTTAAATCATTGTATTTGTTGTTATCTTTAAAAACGGTTACACTAGAAAGATAACGGAGATGAATAGACTAATAGGAGGAATTTTTAATGAAAAAAATTATTAATAATCCCTCATCTATTTTAGATGAGATGCTTAACGGTATTGCTTTTACTTATGATGATTTGATAGAACGTTTATCTAAAACAAATGTTATCCATCGAAAAACAGAACACAATAATAAAGTAGCTTTAATAAGTGGCGGTGGAAGCGGACATGAACCTTCACATGCTGGTTTTGTTGGGCAAGGTATGCTTTCTGCTGCTGTATGCGGAGAAGTTTTTACGTCTCCTACTCCAGATCAAATTCTAGAAGGAATCAAGGCTAGCGATGAAGGTCAGGGTGTCTTTATGATCATCAAAAATTACTCTGGAGATATTATGAACTTTGATATGGCAAAAGAATTAGCAGAAATGGAAGATATCGCTGTTGACTTCGTGGTTGTAGACGATGATATTGCTGTTAAAGATAGCACGTATACGGCTGGTAAAAGAGGGATTGCAGGAACGGTTTTCGTCCATAAAATATTAGGAGCTGCCGCTGACAAAGGGTTATCTTTAAAAGAAATTAAAGCTTTAGCCGATCAATTGATTCCAAATGTTAAATCCCTTGGGGTTGCTTTACGTGCTGCAACTGTTCCCGAAGTAGGTAAGCCTGGATTTGAATTAGCTGAAGATGAAATTGAATTTGGTGTCGGTATTCATGGTGAGCCCGGTTACCGTAGAGAAAAAATTAAACCTTCTAAAGAATTAGCAAAAGAAATAGTTGAAAAATTAAAAAAAGAACTAGATTGGAAAAAAGGAGAAAAATATGCTGTATTGGTTAATGGTATGGGCGGTACACCGTTAATGGAACAATTTATCTTCATGAATGATGTGAAAGATTTATTGTCTAAAGAAGGCATCGTGGTAGCATTCAAAAAAGTTGGGGACTATATGACCTCAATTGATATGCAAGGCCTCTCATTGACACTAGTCAAGTTAGAAGACGAAAAATGGCTTGACTATCTAAATGCTCCTGTAAAAACTATTTCTTGGTAAGAAAGGATGAATAAAATGGTATCTGTAGAGAATACAAAAAAATGGTTATCGCTTTTTGCAGCTCAATTGATAGAAAAAAAAAATTATCTAAGTGAGTTAGATACAGTCATTGGCGATGGAGATCATGGCAATAATATGGCTCGTGGGGCAACAGCTCTAAATGAGGCTTTAGACTCTAAAAATCCTGAAGATGTACCCTCTTTATTAAAATTAATTGGGATGACTTTAGTCAGTAAAGTTGGTGGAGCTTCTGGTCCATTATATGGCTCAGCCTTTATTAGTATGGCAAAAGCTAGTCAAGAAAGCACTGAATTATCTGTTCTTTTAGAAGCTGGACTAGATGGTATTCAAAAAAGAGGCAAAGCCACTGCCGGTGAAAAAACAATGGTAGATGAATGGATTCCAGTTGTTGAAGCCGTTAAAGAAAACAAATTAACTGTCGATTTAATTGAAGAAAATGTCCAAAAAACTAAAGACATGAAAGCTACTAAAGGACGCGCATCTTACTTAGGTGATCGTTCGATAGGCCATATTGATCCTGGCGCTATGTCTAGTAGTTATCTATTTAAAACTATGATTGAAGCAGGTGTTTATAATGAGTAAAGAGTATGGTGTTTTATTGATTTCACATGTGGAAGGATTAGCAAATGGTGTAGCAACATTATTAAATGAAGTTGCAGCAGAAGTTACGATAAAAACAGCTGCTGGAACTTCTGAAGGTGGCGTTGGAACTAGTTTTGACAAGATTCAAGAAACGCTTGAATCTTTTAAAGAAGACACTATCTTAGCTTTTTATGATTTAGGTAGCGCGAAAATGAATTTAGAATTAGCTATCGAAGTATCCGATAAAAAAGTGACTTTTTATGATATAGCTTTTGTAGAAGGCGCTTATACTGCAGCAGCATTAGTACAAGCAGGAGCTTCAATTGAAGCGATTGAAGAACAACTTATGCCTTTAAAAATAAAATAAAATTCAATTATTCGAAAATACATGTTAAAAAAGGAGCCGATAAATGATCAGCTCCTTTTTTAATTTCTATTAGTCGTCTTTTTTATTAACTATTTTTTTCGATTAACTCTACAAACGCATCAATAATCGTTTGGAAAAAGTCTACTGTTCCTTGTTTCGTAATGGAACCATCTTCTTCTAGTAAATTTAAAACATTTCCGATATAAGCTTCTGGTTGTTGAACTGTTGGCATATTTAAAAAGACTAACGATTGACGCAAATGATGGTTTGCTCCAAATCCACTAATGGCACCCGGAGAAACACTAATGACAACAGCTGGTTTTGTATCCCAGACACTAGAGCTATATGGACGTGATCCAACATCAATTGCATTTTTAAGCACACCCGGAACAGAACGATTGTATTCAGGAGTTGCAAATAAGACAGCATCAATTGAATCCATCGTATGGCGAAACGTTTTCCATGAATCAGGAACCGTGTTATTGTCATCAAGATCTTGGTTATAAATATCTAAATCACCTATTTCAATAAATGATACGTTGTATTCTTTAGGAAATAGGCTTGCAAATATTTTAGCAATTTTTTTTGTATAAGACTCAACACGTAAACTTCCTACTAAGATACCGATATTTTTTGTCATTATCTCAATCTCCTCTACATTTTCTTACTCTACTAAGCTTAGTATTATCTTACTTTATTTGCAAATATTCTTACTTCATCATAATTTTTTATGTTTCGTGATATTATGAACAAGCTGTCTTTTATGTGGTACAATAGTTACAGAAACAAACAGGAGGTTATCTCATGGCAAAAGAAACGTTTAGTGCGATGGCAAAATCAATTGAGGGTTTGAAAGTTTCATGTACATCAAGAAATTTTGAATTTATTTTGGACGAACCAAAAAGTTTAGGTGGCTCAGATGAAGGAATGAATCCTGTAGAAGCTTTGTTAGCCTCTCTAGGAGCCTGCAAAGTTATTGTTGCTCGCTCTTTCGCTAAAATACACGGTATTAAGCTGAATGATATTCGTGTTGAATTAAATGGTGAGTTGGATCCAGATGGATTTATGGGGAAAAATAAAGAAGCAAAAATAGGTTTTTCTACTATCCTGTCTACTATTTATATTGATGCGGATAATACAGATAAAGAAATTGCAGATTTTGTGGCTTTTGTTGAGCGTACTTGTCCTGTAGCAGATACCATTAAAAATGCACCAATGACTAAAACTAACATTCATATCTTATAATATTAAAAAATACGGAACTTTTCTCTTTTAATTAGAAAGAAGTTCCGTATTTTATACTTTTTTAATCGTTTCGATATCGAATAGCTAAACCTTTTAAGAAATTTCTAGCATACCGATCGCCACATTCCTTATAGTTGCGTTGTCCTTCTCTTCTTAAGACGGCACTCAATTCACTTTTTGACAAGTGAACTCCTGTCTCGTCTAGGATTTCTAGTATATCGTCGCTAGTTAGTGACAGGGCTATTTTTAGTTTCTTCAATAGCACATTATTAACACTTCGATCATTTTTTATCATAACTTCTCCCTTTTTGACTGGTTCTCCTGACTTAGGTTCTTGTTTTCCTCTTTTGAAAATAATCAAACCATTTAAAAAAGATTCTAATACAGTATTTTTACATTTTTTCATGTACTCATTAACTGAATATCCTTCTTCATCTTCTTGAGTTTTCTTTGGTTTAATTTTTGTTAGCATTTTTTGAACGTCTTCTTTAGTGATATCAAACTCACCTAATTTAAAAATATCAACCATCTCAGCATCTTTAATATCTAACGCATATCTTAAACGTACAAGTCTATCATTATTATTCATTTTTATCCTCCGAGTCTTTTCTAATTAGGATGCTTAGCGGGAACCTAATCAATTAGTCTATTTATTGCATTATGCCACGAAATAGAACTCTTGACCAGTCAGGAAAGACCTTTGCTTTTTATAATTCAGAGCTCTTTTCATAAAATCTCATCCCATTATTGTAATTGTTATTTATTACTGCTAGAATAATTGAAGCGAAGTCCTTTTAAACTGATCCAGTGAGATTAGAAAGGGTAACAAATCAAATATTTGATACCTTAGGTCCTTTTGCGAATAATTTATTCAAAGGGCATTTTTTGTGCCTAAATTAGGAGGAATCATAGATGTCAAAGAAGAATATTATTCAAGTCGATGAAAAGGTCCCAGCAAGATTGCTTATTCCATTAAGCCTACAACATACATTTGCTATGTTTGGAGCATCCGTTTTAGTTCCGATTATTTTTGGAATTGATCCAAGTATTGTTTTACTAATGAACGGACTATCTACACTGTTATTCATTTTTATTACAAAAGGAAAAGCCCCCGCATATCTAGGTTCAAGTTTTGCTTTTATTGGACCGACGAGCATTATTATTGCTAATCAGGGATTTCAATACGCACAAGGAGCTTTTGTTGTTCTTAGTTTAATTGGCTGTCTTTTAGCACTTTTCATTCATCGAGTAGGTACAGGATGGATTAATGTCGTTCTTCCTCCAGCAGCTATGGGAGCCGTTGTGGCTTTAATCGGACTAGAACTAGCAGGAAATACGGTTAATGGTGGCTCAATTGGTGCTAACTTAATGACGGATACTGCTACTAGTCAAAACTTCATTATCTTCTTCATTACTTTGGGTTTAGCAGTTTTAGGTTCTGTATTGTTCAAAGGATTCTTATCTACTATCCCAATTTTAATCTCCATTATCGTTGGATACATTTCTGCCATTGCCTTTGGTATGGTGGACTTCACACCTGTTTTAGAAGCTTCTTTGTTCACTATGCCTCACTTTCAATGGGCAAAATTCGACTTACAATCTACTTTAACAATGTTACCTGTTTTATTAGTTTTAACTTCCGAACATATTGGACATCAAGTTGTGACTTCTAATGTCATTGGTCGAGACTTAATGAAAGAACCAGGATTACACCGTTCTTTATTCGCCGATTACTTAGCATCTGCCATCTCTGGGTTGATTGGTGGTGTTCCTACGACCACTTATGGTGAGAACATCGGAGTCATGGCCATAACACGCGTTTACAGTGTACGCGTAATTGGTGGAGCTGCCATCTTCTCCATCTTTATGGCTTTTGTTGGACCATTAGCAGCTTTAATTTCTACTATTCCTGGTGACGTTATTGGTGGAGTAACATTCTTACTTTACGGAATGATCGGAACCAGTGGTTTGCGTTTATTAGTAGAATCAAAAGTTGACTACAGCCAATCAAGAAACCTTATCTTAACTTCTATTGTTTTCGTAGCTGGCTTAAGCGGGCTAAGTGTTAATTTTGCCGGTATCGAGTTAAAGGGAATGATTCTTGCAAGTGTTGTCGGTATTATCTTAAGTGTTACTTTCTACTTGTTTGACAAATTAGGTTGGATGAACGAATAAACCTAGTCAAAATAATCAAAAAAGAAAGAATCAATGTTGTTATTAGGCACATTGATTCTTTCTTTTTTATTTGTATTCTTTTAATTTTTCATTTAACTTCTGATAAACAACTTTCATCTCAGGTTCGCTACATGCTTTGATAGCGTCGTCTAAACTCATCCATTCGACACCACTATTTTCATCAGATTTAATAGACGTTTGTTCATTTTCATCTGCTTCAATTAAATAAGTAAGATTTAAATGTAGGTGTTTAGAAATAGGCTTACTATTTTTTATGTGAGCTGGAACATCAAGAATCTCAAGTGAGTAAATACTTTCAGAAACAGCAGAAAGATTCTTTAACCCGGTTTCTTCTTGTGTCTCCTTAAATGCTACATGCAGCAAATCTGCATCACCATCTGCATGGCCACCAACCCATGACCAAGATTGGTAAATATTATGATACACCATTAATACTTTCGTTCTTGCTCGATTCA
Source organism: Carnobacterium sp. (assembly GCA_036639135.1). Classification (GTDB taxonomy): domain Bacteria; phylum Bacillota; class Bacilli; order Lactobacillales; family Carnobacteriaceae; genus Carnobacterium_A. Next base: position 37,281 of record JAVWJE010000005.1, read on the forward strand.
CTACCCATGCTGACGAAGTAAAATGAGCAAGTTCATTTTCTCTTGTCAATAAGTTATCAAATCTATTTAAATAGTCTAATATAATTTCTTGATCTTTAGCTTCCTTGAGATTAGTTGGTTTATATTGGCTAATTTGTTCATTTAAATTCATCTAAGATTCTCCTCTGATTAAATCTATAAACCCTTTCATATTAAAGTACACAAAAAAGTACACGAATTCTACAACATAAGTAAAAACTTAGTTGATTAGTCTTTTTTATAAAGCAATTAATCCCTGTCTAGTAATTAAAATAAACATAAACACTTTGTTCATGATTCTTTTTCACTATCTTCTGGTTGCTTTGGATAAATGAGTGTTGAACCTTCTTTTACAGCTTTGGCACCATACATTCCTATTTCATGTAAAATAGCTTTTTTCTCTGTCATAATATGATGAACGGTCAACCCTTTTAATGCTAACGTATTTGAAACAATTAAGCGATGACATCTCCAAGGGACACTTTCAGAACACATGTAGCAAACTCGTTTATCACTCTGAAATGCTAGCAGATCACTAATGGCTTTTTCATATTCTTTCGTTAAGCTGTACGCCGCATAATTCTGAAAAGATGTATTTCTCCATCCATTAACCAATGATTCATCTATTTCGTGATTTTTCTTTCTTCTACCTCCTAGTGCAGGCATATGAAGATAACTAATTCCATTTTCTGGCAACCATTTTTCGATATTTTCTTTATTAAATTGAGGCATATAATTACTACTAGGATAAGAACGCACATCGACTAATGATTTTATATCGTACGTTTTAAGCAATGAGATAAATTCATCACTGCTATGAGTTGAGTGGCCAATTGTGTAAATGTCCATTTAAAATCCACCTTTCTTTTTTTATCCAATGATTTAATGTTAAAAAAAGCGAAATCACCAGTTTTTTAAGCCTCATAAAATAATTTCAACTTAAAAAAATAGTGTCTATACTCATTATTATAATATAACATTTTACATCTATCCAGTCAGAAAGGTATAATAGAAGAATAGTGTAGAGATAGTTGTACCTACTTATATATCAAAGTAATTTATTAGGAGAGATTATATGGAAAGAGCAGTTGGAACAGTCGTACGAGGTCTTCGCGGACCAATTATCAACAAAGGCGATAATATTGAACAAATCGTTGTTGATACTGTGTTAAATGCAGCAGAAGTTGAAGGCATCACTTTTGAAGATCGTGATATCATAACGATTACCGAATCAATCGTGGCACGCGCACAAGGGAATTATGCAACAATCGATGATATTGCTGAAGATATTCACGCAAAATTCGGAGACGAAAAAATGGGCGTTATCTTCCCTATTCTTAGTCGCAATCGTTTCGCAAATGTCTTACGCGGTATTGCAAAAGGTGCAAAAAGCATCGTCTTGATGTTAAGCTACCCTTCTGATGAAGTTGGTAATCAACTTGTTGATATTGATGAACTAGATGTCAGAGGCGTTAACCCTTGGACAGATGTTTTAACAGAATCTGAGTTCCGTGAGCATTTTGGCTATAAAAAACATCCCTTTACTGGTGTTGACTACATCGAGTATTACCGTTCAATCATTGAAGCTGAAGGAGCAACTTGTGAAATTATTTTCTCAAATGATCCTAAAACGATTTTAAACTATACAAAAAATGTACTAGCAAGTGATATCCATTCAAGAGCTAGAACAAAACGCATTCTTACCAATGCTGGAGCCGAAAAAGTTTATGGTCTTGATGACATCTTATCAGAATCGGTTAATGGTAGTGGATTTAATGAGGCTTATGGTCTTCTTGGATCTAATAAAGCAACTGAAGATACACTAAAACTGTTCCCTCATAGCTGTCAGCCAATTGTTGATAATATTCAAGAAAAAATGAAAGCACAAACTGGCAAAATAATTGAAGTATTAATATATGGTGATGGAGCCTTTAAAGATCCGGTTGGAAAAATTTGGGAACTTGCAGATCCAGTAGTTTCACCCGCTTATACATCTGGTCTTGATGGCACTCCAAATGAAGTGAAATTAAAATATCTAGCAGACAACAACTTCTCACATCTTCGTGGGAAAGAATTGAAACAAGCTATTTCTAACTACATCGTCAATAAAAAAGAAGATCTTGTTGGCGCAATGGAATCTCAAGGTACTACTCCTCGTAAATTAACAGATTTAATCGGATCATTATCTGATTTAACTTCTGGTAGTGGAGACAAAGGAACACCTATCGTTTACATTCAAGGTTATTATGACAACTTTACAGAATAAACGTTAAAATAAAGTAATAACTAAAAAGCAAAAAACCTGTTTAATATAGGTTTTTTGCTTTTTTTTGCACCATCTCTTCATCTTTTTTATAAATATATATTGCGTTTTGGAGCAGGAATTAACTTCCATTTATTCAATTTGAACTGAATGACAGATCCGATGATTAAAAAAATCATATAAATAATCGAAACAATCGGCAGTAAAGAATACCCCTCTTCTATTCCAGCAGAAGAAACCAAAAATTTATAAATGCCATAACAAGCCCAAGCTGCAGGGATAGTAAATGCGGCATTTTTCAACCAATTCATTATAATTACAGCAATCACAAAAGCTAGACTTAATAAGACGATTCCCCATACTTCTTTTGAAAGTCCCCATCTATTCCACTCTATTTTCACCAAGTATGCTGCTATGTTAACAATCGTCGCTATCAAAAGCCAACCATTATATAAGCCAAAGGATAAAGCTAAAATATTCTTTCTATTGTCATTATTTTCTACTATTATTTTATTGATAAAAGCTAAAACAATCGTAAAGGATACAATAAAAATAGTAGAAACTAAAACTTTATCATATAAAAAGATAACGACCCAACCAATATTTAATAATGAAGACAACCAAAATAACGGAGAAACCTTATCAATAATAGTATGATAACTTGCTTTATTCCGATTCAAGAGCATAAGGATAAGAGAAATAAAAATTAGCGTATAAATGACTCCCCATATACTAAAAGTAAAAGAAGCAGGCGTAATAGGAGTAAGGTATTTATCAGACATCTCTTTTTGATCTATCCCATTAATCAAACCTACACTACTGACATAATTTATGACTAATAAAATAGCGAATACAATCATATTCATCCATGCTTTGACAGCTGTTCTCATGGTGCATTCCTCCCAAAATTTCTATCTCTGCTTAGGCGCTAAAATAATTCTTAGTTTTTTCTATTCGTTAATTTTTTATATACCGTATTTGAGTAGGACTAAACTCTATTCTTTGTCTTAAACTTACATGAAAAATGCTAGGGATTCAAGAAATCAATTCTTTGCCATTGCCATTCATAAAATCAGACTGTTTTTTTATGCTGATTTCTATGATTCCTCCAATGAAACAACTAATTTCCCTCTTGCCTCTCTTGTCTCAGTCTTTCTCAAAGCTTTTATAGCTAACTCAAATGAATAAAGTTGTTCAATAACTACACGTGGACTCACTCTTACAACCGCTCTCATTTTTATATACCTCCTTCACTTTTTATCCCCAAAATCAATTGTTCCCGTTTGCCTTTACTAAAACGAACTAGTTGTATCACCAAAAAGTATGATAGATGAATTTGAAGTTTTAAAACCATTCCTTAGATAGAATGATTCAGCAGGATAGCCTCTGTCAGTATCGAGTATTATAGTTGGTATATTAATACTTTCTAACTGCTCTTTTATGAAACGTAAAAATTGAGTACCTATACCTTTTCCCTGATAGTCATTTGAAACAAAGAAAGAATCTAAATGATACTCTTTTCCCATATACCATGGCCTAATAAAGCCTAGTGCAGCACCTAATAATTTATTGGTACTTTTTTCTCTAACGGTATAACCTTTAAATGTATTTAACCTTACCATTTGATTGACGTAATTTGTAATCTGTTTATGTGTTAATTCATCATTCCAAGGTTCAGCTGAAAATACATTAATATAAACATCTACTATCTCTGCTAAATCATTATCGTTAAAGATATTAAAATATCGTTCTTCAATTTCCATCTCATTAACCAACTTTCTTGAAAGTATTGTATTTTTCATTATAGAGGATCATTTCATCTATTAAATGAATAAGTAAAAAAATCGTTTCTTAAAATAGTTCCTACTAAGCACTATCAAGCTCTTTTTATTCTCTTAAATTTACATGAAAGAGGGTAACCTTTCAAGTATTCATTCTTTAAGGGTTTAGAACAAAAATAGCTTATTAAAAAAAGAATTTTTCAACATTCTACTGAAATGCTTAATAGCGCTCTTATATATTTTTCTTAGCCTTTTCACTTACTTTTATGGCGTAGTTGATTTACATTTAACTTAATTTAGGCAGAAGTCGCCCATCCTCTATAGGTGGGTGATGAATGC
>JAVWJE010000006.1:0-37566 GCA_036639135.1 Carnobacterium sp.
CTTTTTGTTGGTTCCCACCGGATAGATTTGAAACAGCTAATTCAGCTGATTGAGCTTTAACGTTTAAGCGCTTCATTAGTAATTCAACAAAATCCTTTTCAGCAACTTCATCAATGATGCCCTTTTTTTTAAATCCATCTATTGAAGGTAACGAAATGTTTTCTTTAATTGAATAATCTAAAATCAACCCTTCATCTTTTCGATTTTCTGTTAAAAATCCAATGCCTTCATGTATAGCATCACTTGGGGTTTTTATTTTCAGACGTTTATTTTCCAAAAATACTTCTCCTTGATCTAGTTCATCGATTCCAAATATCGCCCGCATCATTTCAGTTCGACCTGATCCCATTAACCCAGAAAACCCAACGATTTCACCTTGACGAACAGTGAAAGAAACATTTTCAAAAACGTCTTTTTTTGATAAATTGCGTGCTTCAAAAATAATCTCTCCTATTTCTGATTTCTTTTCAGGATAATAATCGTCTAAGTCGCGTCCAACCATTTTACGAACAACTTCATTAACATTTGTCTCACTTGTTTTTGTCGTATCAATAGATACACCATCGCGCATAACTGTAATCGAGTCACTAATTTTAAAAATTTCTTCCATTCTATGAGAGATATAAATAATAGCTACATCTTTTTTCTTTAAATTAAAAATAATTTTAAACAACACTTCTATTTCTCTTTCTGTTAATGCAGCTGTAGGTTCATCCATGATTAATACTTTCGCATTTGTCATCAGTGCTTTAGCAATTTCTATCATTTGTTGTTGACCTACTGATAAGAGTTGAACTTCTAAATTTAAATCAATAGTGATGCCTAAATCATTAAAAATAGCTTTTGCTTTTTTTTCCATTTCTTTTTTGTTTAGCCAACCAAATTTATTTTTAACTTCTTTTCCAATAAATAAGTTCTCTACAACCGTCATTTGTGGCCATGTGTTCATCTCTTGGTGAATAAAACTAACACCGTGTTCTTCAGCTTCTTTAGGATTCTCATAGACTGTTTCTTTTCCATCTATATAAATCTCACCAGCATCAAGCTTGTGTAAACCAGTCAATATATTCATTAACGTTGATTTTCCAGCTCCGTTTTCTCCCATTAGTGCATGAATTTCACCACCACTTAATTGAATATCAACGCCTTTAAGAACTGAGTTCGTGCCAAAACTTTTTGTGATGCCTTTCATTGTAACTTCCATCTTTTTACCTCCTAGAATAGCACGCCCGATTGTAAGATGATATTAGAATAAGGTGTCGCTTCGCCTGTTCTAATGATAGCTTTTGTATAAATTGTTTTTTTCTTAAATTCTTCATGACTGACGTAATGAATCATTTCTTTTGGTATTTTTTCTTCAATTAATTTTAATTGTTCTGGATTTCCTATTTTAATCTCACTAGCTAAAATAACTACTTCAATCATCATTTCTTTAATTAAAATATCTAACAACTTTTGGAAAGGAGGATCATTTAATGTTAGAGCTAAATCAATTTTCTTTACTCCAGCTGGGATAGGCAAGCCGGCATCCGCAATGACGATTTGATCTGTATGACCTAAATCAGCCAATAGTTTATCCAATTCGCTATTTAATGTGCCATTCTTTTTCATAGTAATCACTCTCTTTCATTTCTTTTAGTGTTGGCATGCCGCTTTGAGCTCCAAATTTTTGGATAGACATGGCTGCCGCTAAGTTTCCAAATCGAATACTTTCCACCATATCCATGCCTGATGTCAATGCTACTCCGAAAGCACCGTTAAATGTATCTCCTGCACCAGTAGTATCTAACGGTTTAACTTTATAGGAAGAAACTTGAACTTCTTTTTCTCCGTCGTTAAAGTAAACGCCTTTAGAACCCATCGTTATAATTAATTTATTTGGGTATTTCGCCATTCCTTCAGATAAACTCAAATCAGGGAAAAGGACATTAAATTCTGATTCGTTTGGAGTAAAGTAAGTAATCTTATCGATTAATCTTTGATCGATTTTTTTGGCAGGAGCTGGATTATAGATAATCTTAATCCCTTTTTCAAAGCAAATTTGAATAACGAGTTCAATGATTTCTAATGGTGTTTCATTTTGTATAATGACAACATCACTCACACCAATAACTGGATAAGCCTGTTCTATTTGTTCTTTCGTTATTTTATCGTTTGCTCCTGGGATATAAATGATTGTATTATCTCCATCAACAACCGTAATATGAGCTGAACCAGAAGGAACTTGTGTAACCGATTCCACATAACGTGTATTTATAGAATTGTTCTCTAAGTTGATGAGTATTTCTTTCCCAAAAATATCTGAACCAACTGTTCCAATCATCGTCACTTCCCCACCTAATCGGGAAGCTGCAACTGCTTGATTAGCCCCTTTTCCGCCAAATGTCGTTGCAAAACCATTTCCTATAATTGTTTCGCCAACATTTGGTCTTTTATCTGCAGTAACAACAAAGTCTGTTGAAAGACTTCCAATAACTGTTAATTTGCTCATTATTTTTCCTTCTTTCTTAAAGATTCTCTTATTTCAAGTTCTACCGGTAATTGAATAGTTGTTTCCTCTACTTTTAATCCTTCTATACGGTTACACAACATTTCTGCACCTTTATACCCAATTTGATAAGCTGGTTGAGCAATCGTTGATAAACTCGGATACATTAATTTGCTGTAGGGATTGTCATCGTATCCAATAATTTGAACGTCCTTTGGAATAGATAAGCCTCTGCGAATAGCCTCACGCATGATGGTTAAAGCATGGATATCATTGGATGCAATAATACTAGCTACATCAGGAAACGTTTCAAACAATCGGTGAGCCGCTTCTTGAGCAGAATCAAACTGGAATGATTCTGTCTCAAACAACTGATAACAAAGTTTATTTTCTTCTAATATTTTAACACTACCTGCTAATCGAACGAGTGAGTTAGAAACAGATCGTGGTCCAACCATCACTACAACTTGACCAGGATTTCTTTCACTCACAGCTGTTGCAGCTAACATACCTCCTTGATAATCATCAGAATGAACAGAATATTCTTTATCTGATGTCACTCTATCTAACAGAACAAAAGGCATATTTTTAACATTGTTAAAACGGCTCTCAACAGCGGACAACACACCAGCCACATTGTTTTGAGCAAAAGTGCGTATGTATTCTGTTTCTTTTAAGGAATCTTCTTGAACATTGCCTAAGATTAAGTTGTACCCTCTTTCGTTTACTTTATCTTCCACACCTTTTGCAACTAGTGGAAAGAACGGGTTCGAAATATCTGGTAAGAGCAAACCGATTAATTTAGACTTGTTTTGAAAAAGCGAACGGGCTACTTCATTAGGAATAAAGTCCAATTCTTTAATCGCTGCTTCAACTTTTTGTCGGCTTTTATCACTGACATAGCCACTTTTATTTAAAGCTCTCGACACTGTCGCAACAGATACACCTGCTAAATGAGCCACATCTTTAATTGTTTTCATAACACTCGCCTCGTTTGCTTTAGTGTGTAACCGATTACATATACATATTATCATTTTATTTTATTTTACGCAAGCGTTATCACAAATTTATTTTAACAAAATGAACCGAGTAACAAAATTGTCTGTTTATTAACTTTTCTATAGCGGTCATTCACAATTTTTAATACTAGTTATAAACCATTTTTTAAACTTATCTTGGTTAATATCCACGCAAACTTTTGCATTGCTTTCTTTTTTCAAAATCCCTTGTAAGTCTACAATTGTAGCGCCTGTTGTGTACTTACCAGTTAGCTCGACATCCAGAAATGTGTCTACAACTTCAAATAGATCTGGTCTTAGTAAATAAGCAATCGCAGTACTATCATACATAGTTAAACCAGTCTGCATGCTTCCTCCTCTGTATCTATTAAATAACTGATAAAACATCTCTCCAACTTTATTCATCTCTTTTATTTTCTTACTATCTTCTGGTAAAATCAAAACTTTTAACCCTAAATCTAAACCAACCATTACAACCGGTACGCCTGAATCAAAGACTATTTTAGCTGCTTCTGGATCAAATTCAATATTGAATTCAGACATAATGCCACTATTTCCTCTAGTAAGTGAGCCACCCATAAAAATAATTTCTTTGATGTTCTTTTTAGTTTCTGGATACATTTTTAAAAGCATCGCTATATTTGTTAGTGGTCCAATTCCTACAATGGTGATAGGTTCTTCATTTTTTAAAATGGCTTCTCTCATTGCATTCACGGCATGCTCTTTTAACAATAGACGCTCACTTGGTTCTTCGAAATCGTACCCTTCCATACCCGTTTCTCCATGAATATCACTAGCATTTATTGTTTCCCTAATCAATGGTGCATCTAAGCCTTTAGCTACTGGAATATCTTTATCAAAAAACGAAAGCAACTTCAGCGCATTCTGTGTAACATGCTCTAGTCCCACGTTGCCTGCAACAGTGGTGATCAGTTTGATCTCTAATTCATCATTATAAAGAGCGATAGCTAATGCCACTGCATCATCTATTCCTGGATCTGTATCCATAATAACTTGTTTTTTTATCAACATAATTCCTACTTTCTAGTTTTATTATGCACTAATCGTTACATCTTAGTGAACTTCCCTGCTGAGTTGCTTCTTAACTGAGCGACGGATGGAATGATTTTCATCTCATTCAAATTGTTCAGTAACCCCTAAATGTAATCGGTTTCAATTCAAAAGGTATCAATTTTTTATCTTTTATGCAAATACTATTATTAAATAAAAGTCACTAATAATAAAGGATTAAAACCCTTCTTTTTATACAAAAATCAAATAACCTCGCACTATTTACATAGTACAAGGCTATTTTTTTTACTCATTTATTTGTTTTGTTAATTCTTTTCCCATAAAGTATTAACAATTTCATAAGGCATTGCTTTTGGTTCTACTGAACCTTCTATAATTTCTTCAAGTAAATTACATTTTTTTGCTTGGTAGTTTTCAATTGTTAGACTAGCTGCTACTTCTTTATTGGTTAAATTGTATGCACGAGTGACAATTTCATCACTATGTTCTTTGCGTTTAAAAGCTGTTATTGCCATGTCTTCACTATCTAATTTAGCGTATTGATAGGTATCTGGCCATTTCCCTTCATGGATAGATGTTTGATATGCACTAAATGGAATTTGGAAGTTGAATGCATCAAGATACGTTTTTGTCGCTTCCTCTTCACCATGGAAAGACAAAGCGTACAACATTGATTGTTCACCTAAACACTGTGCTTCTGGTGTAGCAAAGTAACCCCAGTCACCTAGTTCTCCAACAGACCTTAAGAGCGTAACCGCAATCGTTTGTTGATTTTGGTCTTCAATTATTTCGTATTCATTTAATCCGATAACAGATGCTGTCACACCTTTATTTTCGTCTTGCACGTTAACGAAGGCATGGGTATGTTGTGGATTTGAAGGATTGATCCATGCAGGATCTACTCCATTTGGTCGTTCAACTACTTCAAAAATGCTGTCTGCATAATGAACATCCGTTTGAATACCTGTCGGGAATAAGACACGTAAACGATGATCTTCATGCTGATTATCAAAGGTTGTTTCAAATTTTAATTGCTGACTGTAATTTTCTAAACGAACCTTCGTTTTTAGTATCAATGTTTTACACGTTTTGGAACGCTTTGCTTGACGTTCTCTCATCTCAATAACGGCTTTTTGTTCTTCTGCTAAACGTTCATCTGCTGAAACTGGAATCTCTAGTCTATGAGTGATTTCTATTTCACCAAAACCAACCGTATCTTCAATAATTTTAATCTCTGCACAAGTTCCTTTTGAATAAATAGCTTGGTCATTTAAAGGTTGTCTGAAAATATACTCATTCCCGATATCTCCAACATCTACAAAGTTTAATAAATCTTTAAACGTTTGATTGGTTGCTTTATTTAAAACGGTCAATGTTCCATCTTTTGCTACATCCACTTTTAAATAGTTATTTTCAAGGGTTGATCCTTCATTAGAGATAAGTGTTTCTTTTGTTGATCCAACAGCTTCAGCTTCGTCTGACGCAACCAATACAAAGCTGCTCCAAGATAAGCCATTCATTGACTCCACAGGCAACCTGACATCGACATAACGAGCCATGAAAGGTTGTCTAAATTTATCTTTTGGTAAATCGTATCCAAATTCTGTTCCTACTGGAGTAACCACAGAAGAAACTCTTTCGCCTTCTGCATTCTTTACTACGAATGAAGGGTATTCTTTTTCTTTTAATATCTTGTAAAGTTCATCCGGTTGTCCAGCAGTAAAAGGCAAACGTTCAATTTCAATCCTTATTTCTGCTACACCTGTTTTTTTAGATCCACTTGTATTAAAGACAACGAACGGCAATCCGTTTGTTTCTTCAAATGTTGATGTATCAATTGAACGAACGAGTTTTATAGCAGCTTCATCGGCTACATAACGGCCAACTTCATTTGCTTTTTCAAAACGTGTGACCATCTCACGGTGAACTTCATCTACACTACACCCACAAATACTATCATGAGGATGGTTTTGCATTAATGTTTTCCAAGCGTAACGTAACATATCATGTGGGTATTCTTCAGCTGTATCATAAGCCATTGTTGCCAACGGTTCAGCAATATTTTCAAGTAAACGCGAAACTTGTGTATTCCACTGTTTTAAATAAACACGTGTAGAAGCCGTATTAGCTAGTGTATACCAACCTTCTGTTTCTTGAGAAGTTAATTCTCCCGAAACAGTGTTTAGTGTTTCTGGCAAGTCTTTTTTCAAAGCCGCTAAATAGTCATCAAAACCTGTGTGAACAAAATCAATATCCGGATAAAGTTCATTGGCAACTTGAATAGCTAATGATAAATCTTTTTGAACCGGTTGATGATCACACCCATTCATCATTAATATATGATCAGTTGAAGTATATAGTCCTGCATCTGCTAGTTTTGTTTCCCAAAATGCTTGTGCTTCAGCTTTATCTGTTGGGATTTCATTTCCATTGCTGTACCAGTTAGCAAATAACAGTCCTAAAATTTCTGAGTCATCTGGACCTTTCCACCACATCTCTGAGAATTGTGATGCATATTTGTCATCATTTACCACGACGTTATTAAATCCAGTTGGTTTAACACCACGTCCAAATGCTGCCACATCAAATCCAGACTGTTTCATCATTTGAGGAGTTTGTCCTGCATTCCCAAATGTATCTGGGAAGTAACCTAACTTAACAGGGGAACCCCATTGTTTGCTTTCATCCATTCCTACAAGAATATTTCGAACATTTGATTCACTGCTTGTTAAGAAAGCATCTTGTAAAATATAAAAGGGTCCAATTTTTAATTTGCCATTTTGAATGTGTTTTTTAACTAACTCTTTTTTTCCTGGTCGAACTTGTAAATAATCGTCTAAAATAATCGTTTGACCATCTAAATGAAAACTTTTAAATTCTGGATCGGTTTCAAATAATTCTAATACATCATCCATCAACTCGATTAGACGCATGTGGTGTTGCTCGTAAGGTAAATACCATTCACGGTCCCAATGACTGTGAGATAAAATATAAACAGTTTTTTTCATTTATTCTACTCCTTCATGTATAGCATTCTTTTGACTAACGTCTTTCATCCAAAAACTGCTTTTTTTAGGGATTCTCTTAAATCCATCTACAATATCAACACGATAAAAACCATAGCGGTTACGGTAACCATTTAACCATGACCAGCAATCAATAAATGTCCACATATGATACCCAAAACAGCTGCTGCCTTGTTCGATTGCTTTATGCAATTCCAGCAGATGATCATGAACAAATTCAATTCTGTAATCATCTTGAATGATGCCCTCTTCATTCATAAATCGTTCTTCTTCTGCCACGCCCATACCGTTTTCAGATACGTACCATGGAATATTGCCATATTCATCTTTTATTCGCATCGCAATATCATAAAGTGCTGCTGGGTATATCTCCCATCCACGATAGGGATTTATTTTTTTATCTGGCCAATCGTAATCAGCATATAAATCACTTGGCATGAGTGCTGGTTTAGTTGGGTTTTCAACGGCTTGCACTCTTTTCGGTTGATAATAGTTCACACCTAAGAAATCAATGGTTGCCTGTGCGATTCTTTTTTTATCGCCTTCTTGAGTCACTGGTAATAAATCATTTTCTTTTAATAACTCAATCAATTTAGGTGAAACGCGTCCTAAGACAACAGGGTCTAAAAAACTTTTAACAATTAATTCATCAGCTGCTTCCTTTGCTGCAATATCTCCAGGAGCATTACTTTTGCTAAAGATTGGTGTTAAATTTAAAATAATACCAACTTCACCTTTATGACCACTTTTTCTAAACTCTTCAACAGCTTGTACATGGGCCATTACTGTGTGGTAACCAACTTGGACAGCCCGTTTAAAATCAACAACAGCTGGATAATGAAATTCAAACAAATAACCACATTCAACATGAACGATGGGTTCATTAAAAGTTGTCCAATTCTGAACCAAATCGCCAAATTGTTCAAAAGCTACTTTAGCATAATAACCGAAGGCTTCAACCGATTCTCGACTTTCCCAACCGCCTTTTTCCATTAACCACCAAGGCATGTCAAAATGAAACAAGTTTACAATCGGCTCGACACCTTTTTCAATCATGCTAACAAAATAGTTGCGGTAAAAGTCTACCGCCTTTTGATTTAATGTTTTTCCATCTGGTAATAAACGTGCCCATGAAATGGACGTTCGATAAGAGTTTAAGTTCATATCTTCCATCAATTGAACATCTTCTAGATACTGTTCATAGACATTTGACGTATCCTTCGGTCCAATATGTCCTTCAAATTTTTCGGGATTCATTTCAAACCATTTGTCCCATGTTGTAGCCGACTTTCCATCAATCGATGCTGCGCCTTCTGTTTGTGGTGCGGATGCTGCTGCACCCCATAGAAAATGATCTGGAAATGTTTTCAAGTCAGTATGCCCCTTTCTTATTTATTAATCCGTAGATCATAATAATCTAAGACTAATTCACAAAACATCATATTTGCCCAAGAGAACCATTCTCTTGTATAGTTATTTGGATTATCAACATCAAATCCTTCATGCATTAAGTTTGTTCCACCATCATTTTCAACTAATAAATCCAAAATCCGTTTCTTCTCACTTTTATCTGGAGAAGTTAGTCCTTCAATGGCTAACGCAATTGGCCAAATGTAGTTTTCTGGTGTGTGTGAGCTGCCAATTCCTTTAGCATACTTTCCTTCATAGAAATAAGGGTTTTCTTTACTTAAAAGAGTTTTTCTTGTTGCTAGATAAACTGGATCTTCTTGTGAACAATAACCTAAATACGGAGCAGCCAACAAACTAGGAACATTTGAATCATCCATAATTGAATAATTTCCTAACCCATCCACTTCATACGCATAAATCGTTTCACTGGCTTCATTTTTCACTTGACCGTATTGTTTAATGCCTTCATTAATTTCTTGACGTAAAGTAGTTATGTCTTCAATTAGTTCTGTTTCTTTTAAAATGTTTGTATAAATTTCTTTCAAATAATCCAATACAACTACCGCAAACATATTGGCAGGAACTAAATAGTTATAGATGCATCGGTCATCACTTGGTCTAAAACCTGACCACGTCATACCTGTCACTTTAATCGGAGAACCTTTTCCTTTATTAACAAGCGTATCTTCTTCTCGCCAAGTATCTCTTTCAAATAAATAAGGAGAATTTTCATGGTTTTGTTCTATTTTCCATAAAAAAAGGATCTTTTCTACTGCGTCTTTAAATGTTTGGTTGAATTGATCAGTTCTACCTGTTTCTTTGTATAATAGATAACTCAGTTGAACGGGATAGCACAATGAGTCAATCTCATACTTGCGTTCCCAAATCCAAGGGTTCATTTCTGTATGATCATCTTGGTGTCCAGCATTGTTTGCTTCTTCATTAAAAGCATTAGCATAAGGATCTAGATTCACATATTGTAATTGTCTTTCAACGACTCCCGCAATCATGTCACTTATTTCTTCATCTTCTTTTGCTACTAATAAATAAGGACGTACTTGAGCTGTTGAGTCTCTTAGCCACATTGCTGGAATATCTCCTGTTAATAAGAAAGTCGTTCCATCGGCTTGTTTTTTTACAGTCGTTAATAGAGTGTTCGAAAATGATGCATTAAAGTTTTCTGCCCATCTTGGGTTCTTCACTGATTTTTCAGTAACCGCATTCATTAATTTTTCAATTGATTTTGGTATTTCTTGGTAAACCATTATTATTGCCTCATTTCTTGGTTTTTATATCATTTACTAAGTCTAGTATAAAATACCTCTATTTTAATAACTACAAAATAGAGATTTTTCTCTATTTTATATAGAAATCCCTAAAATTTGTTGTATTTATTAATCTGAATGGTATAGTTTTATCAACAAGTTATACCATTAGGAGGACAAAGGATTTGGCTAAAACAGAACCACTATACAAGCTAATATACTCTACTTTAAGGAAACAGATTTTAACAGGTGTTTTCCCATATAAAAGTCGATTACCCTCTGAAAAAGACTTATCTAGTCAATTCCAAGTTAGCCGCATCACGTCTAAACGAGCACTAAACGAATTAGCTAAAGATGGCTATATCGAACGTTTTGCTGGAAAAGGCAGTTTCGTCAGTTTCAAACGTTTGCTAAGAGAACAAACTTTTTCTCTTTCGCTTTTGCTCCCTTTTTTTAAAAATGCTGGTTTAGAAGAATACATTCGAGGTATTTCAGATTATCTGAAACCTTTACCTTTTGAACTAACTATTCATACCACTCAAAAAAACTCAAAAAAACAACGAGAACTGGTTCAATCTTTGTCTAAAGCAACTTGTGATGGGATAATTCTTTATCCTGATTTTCCAGAAACATTGCTTGATCTAGTATACGACTTATATCTTAAAGACTTTCCTATCGTTTTATTGGATAAAGAATTGTTTAATTTACCTATTCCAGTTATCTCTTCAGAAAATTTAACAGGAGGCTATGAAGCAACCATTCATGCTTTAGAACAAGGTCATCGTAATATATTATTTTTCTCATTAGCTTCTTTTTTTGAAAATTCCGCAGTAAAAAATCGCTATTTAGGTTATTTAAAAGCTCTACATGAATACAACGTAAAACCTGCTGTCTATCTAAACGAACTAAATGAATCCTTTAATATGAATCAACAAGATATGATTGAATCTTTCCTAATACAAACCAAACAACAAGGCTACACGTGTATCTTTGTGGAACATGATATCTTAGCACTAGAATTAATTTCAACGGCTTCTAATATAAAGTGGAGCATTCCAGAAGACATGTCTTTTATCGGTTTTGACGATGTTTCTTTGTCCCATATGATTACACCAAAATTAACTACGATAAAACAGGATTTTTATCGTATTGGTTATACTGCAGCTGAGACATTGGTGTCTATGATTACCGAACCTGATAAAAAAGAGAAGTTCGGTTCTTTTGAAATTCCTATAAAGTTAACGATTCGTGAATCAGTAAAGCTAATAAAAAAATCAACCAGTTAAATATTTTGTAGCAAAGACATGTTCATATTTAGTTTTTTAGATTATCGAATAAGATACCGATGATTTATTTAAAAATAAATAGGTGTTAGTGAGTTTTTAATCACCAACACCTTAAGTCTTTAGTCTGATTATCAATTCCTTTAAAACAAAAGGGTAAAACTTTATTTTTTTTATTGAATTTGGTCACGAAATTCCCTTGGAGATTGACCAACTAATTTTTTGAAGTTTTTATAAAAGTAGCCTTGGTTTTGATAGCCAATTCGACTAGCTATATCATTTACCGGCTCTTTTGAGCGTAATAATAATTCTTTAGCTAAATTAATCCGATAGTGGTTTAAATATTTTGAAAAACTTTTACCTGTTTCTTTTTTGAATACTTGTCCTAAATACATGACATTCACGTGCAATAAAGTGGCAATGCCTTTTAGATTTAAATCTTCCATATAATTTTTTTGTACCAATTCAATTGTTTGTTTCGTTAATTCACTATAAGACAACTGCTTTTTCAACTCATCTAAAGGCAGTAAATCTGTTTCCATCACCGCAGCTAATTCATCAAATGTTTCTGAATCAAAAAGAGCTCTTGTTTTAGTTAAAAACTTATCACTTTCAATTGCATCAAATTGGAGATAAATATTTACCATTACTAAATACATTAAACGTTTAGCATTTTCTTCTTCCATTACTTTATTTTCTTTAAATCGTTTAATAAATAAAGAAACTTCTTTAGAAATTCGTTCAATATTTTTAGAAAAAATACCTTCATTTAAATCTGTTATAAAACCAGACAAAGTTAAATCAGTAAATTGATTTTCTGTATAGGTATTGAAAGTCACTGGGTTTCCGTAAAAATCAGCATGGTCTTTAGCTTTTAGTGAACAAGTATAACTTTTATAAACCTTCTCTGGATTTCCAATGCCTTCACCAATAAAAAAGACACATCTATTCTCTAGTTTTTCATTCAATCCATTCAATCGTTGTTCCATCTCTTCCTTGTTTAAACTTGGCAAAATGAGAACTTTTTCTGTTTCATGTAATGAAAAATGAAGAGGTATATTTAGTTCATGACAAGCCTGTTTAAAATCTATTTTCCAATTATCCGATTGTTTATTCCGAGCAATGACAACCGTATACCCTGAATCTGTAGAAACAGTAAACAAAGGATTTTCAAACACTTGATATATTTGTTCTTTTTGTAGCTCATTCCTGACCCATCTACCCAATAAACTTTCAAAAATCGTTTGATCAGCTTGATTATACAAATTAACTTGTTTAAATTCTTTTAGAATCTGTTTAAGAGATTGAACTAATTCTTCTTTGTCGATTGGTTTCAACAAATAATTAGATGCTCCTAAGTGCATACCGCTTTTAACATATTCAAATTCCTGGTAACCAGAAAGAATGATAAATTTAAAAGGTTGAGCTATTTTTTGAGCCTCTCGTATAAAATCAATACCAGATAAAACAGGCATGGTCACATCTGTTAAAATAATATCAACTGGATTTTCCATAATAAAATCCAATGCTTTTTTTCCATTTCTAGCTGTTCCTACGATTTCCATTTCTAAACTTTTCCAATCGATTAATTTTTGCAAACCTGCTAGAATCATGTATTCATCATCTACTAATAAAACTTTATACATCTTGTATCACCCTTTTTTTGTCATTAAAATTTCATCATTACAGTTGTACCACCACCTGGTGTTTCGGTTATTTCCATTTTAAAACGATTGCCATAATACAAGCTCATTCGCGTATAAACATTCATAATCCCCACTGATCCAGGTTTAAATATATCTGTTTGTGTTAGAGAACGATTGAGTTGTTCCAACTTTTCTTTTTCAATTCCCATACCATTATCGATAATATAAATGATTGTTTTACCATCTTCTCGATAGGCTTTAACACTAATTGCATTTTCTATTTTCGTAAAATCAATGCCATGTGCAAAATAGTTTTCAATTAATGGTTGGATGGCGAATTTTGGAATCATCACTTCTTTTACGTCATCACAAACCTTAAGAAAATAAGCAACTTGATCAGGATAACGCATCTGGTAAAGGAAAATATATTTCTCACAAAACTTCAATTCATTTTCTACAGTAACTATTTTTTCATGAGAGATGTTATTTCTTAATAAAGTAGCAAAGTGAAACACGACATCTGCTAGCTCTTCTGCTCCTTCACTAATTGCACTCATACGAATATATTCCAATGTGTTATACATGAAATGAGGGTTAATTTGTGACTGCAATGCTCTCATGTCAGCATCTTTTTGTTTGATTTCTAACTCGTAGATATCTTTGATGTAGTTTTGAATACTGTCTAGCATGTCATTGATGCTCTCAGCTAATTGTTTTGTTTCTGCTTTTTTGTTATGAACATTGATTCTATTTCCACTATCTCCAGTAGCAACTTGGTCAATAGATACTAAAATATCTTCTACTTGAACAACGTATTTTTTAAACAAATTAAACAAAATCATTAATAATAAGCTATCAACGAGCAAACTAAACAAAAAGAGAGCAAACGTACTTTTCATTGTACTTTTTACAATTTCATTTCGTGGAATGAGTGTATAGACTTTTTGCTCACCTTTAGTTATTGATTCTGCAACGTAATAATCTTTCTTCAACTCATTTAAATCGACTACTGAGTAGAGATTCATCTGATTTTCAATCGTTCTTGTTAATGCTTGACTGGTTTTATTGTTACTGCCCTCATAAATCAGTTGATTGTTAGCAGAAAAGACCAGTGTTTGAATGGGGTAAGACGTATTTTGATTTGAGAGGATCTGATCAAAGCTTTCTTTTTCAAAATCCATATGTAGAGAGCCAAGTGTTTGTAACGTGTCTCTATTTGAAAGAGCGGTCGAAAAACGGATAACTTCAGACTTAGGTAATTGTTTGACTTTAAAGCCCAAAGGATTCTCTCTTTGAGAATAATAAATATCTGCGGAGTTTGTTAAGGTAATACTGGTAGCCATTAAAGAGCTGTTGTTATAATAAAGGCTTTCGATTACTTTAGGCAAATAGTAATACGTATCTAATTGGTAATTTTTATCTAATACCATTGACAAATAATCGGAGTAAGAAAGCTCAAAGTACTGTTGGATATTCGTAATCTTTTCTGGTGTCGATGTTAAATCGATTGCTACTTCTTCTACTCTATCTTGGTTTTTATTAATTAAAAATTCAAATCGATCGATAGAGTTTTGAATACTTTGCAAAGCTATCTTTTTATTATTTTCATGAAGCAATTTCCCAACGGCAAAACTAAAAAGAGTCAGAAATAGAATCAAGATAATTGAATACGTTTTTAATAAAGAATAAATCTGATTGCTTTTCATTTTTGTTTTCATTTTTTATCGCTCCTAAAATACTAACTAAACTATTTAATCCATTAGAATGGCTTTAAACATACGGTTGGTACTTGTACTAATAACGATTGCAAGAAAACCAGTTGTGATGAATAAAATTAACCCTGGGAACTTAATCGTAACGATACTAACCATGACTAAACCAAAAATCAACAAAAAGCATTCTTTTGTATTTGCAAAAAATTGAATCAGTGCTAGTTTCATAGAGTTAACGACTGAAATGTCAAATGTAAGCACAATGGCTAAGTTTATAAGAAAAGATAAAGTTAAAAGAAATAAAACAAAAATTAAAATAAAATCAAGCATTAAAAAGAGAAAACCTTTTGGCTGAAGAGAAAGATACAAATTGTATCCAAGAACTAAAAAAATGCTTGAATAGACTAAAAATAATTGATTGCCTTGTTTAAAATATTCTTTAAAATTATTAAAAAGATTTGACCATTTTAGTTGATCGTAATCCCAATTTGCTCGGTTATGTGCTTCAACACTAGCCATCATTGCTGGAGTAACACCAAAAATTAATAGCCCAATAAAACTTAGCCCCCAAAAGTATAAACTCAATTTGATTAGGTAATAAACTTTATGAAAAGCTGTTTCGATTCCTTTTGAAATCATCTGACATTCCTCCAAAAATATTTTCTGAACGAGTTTTAACTGTTCTTTTATCTTACACTATTTAAAGAAAAAGAACACCTAAGATTCAGGTGTTCTTTTTAATAAATTGTTTCAAAGCTTATTTGTTCGCATTGAACTCGTCAAATTGTTTTTGTGCTTCTTCTTGAATCTTATCGATTCCAGCTTCTTTTAATTTTTCTAAATATTCTGGAACAACTTTTTTAGGATCTACACTACCTGTTTGTAAGCCAGCAGTGTACT
The DNA here is from genome assembly GCA_036639135.1 of Carnobacterium sp. Taxonomy (GTDB): domain Bacteria; phylum Bacillota; class Bacilli; order Lactobacillales; family Carnobacteriaceae; genus Carnobacterium_A. The sequence goes on from JAVWJE010000006.1 coordinate 15,782, forward strand.
GAGCTGATACATTATTTACGTTTGTAATTTCAGTTTTTACACTATCTGTTACAAAGTTAAATCCAAGTAAAGGAGACTCTTCTGCTTCTTTAATAGATTTTTCTTTGTACTCAATTTGTTCGTCAGTTACTGCTTCATCAATATAAAGGATTTCATTGTTTGCTAAGTTCCAAGCTGACATATAACCACTCTTAGGGTCTTGGTAACCTTCTAGTAAACGAACACGTCCTTCTTTATCAGTTTTTTCCCAGTTTCTGCCTTCAACTCCGTATACTAAACCATTTAATAATTCAGGATCTGAGTTTAACATATTTAATATTTTCATTGATTCTTCTTTTTTCTTAGAATTGTTTGAGATAACAAAGTTAGCCATACGTGCTTGTGCTACAGTTTTAGCTGGTTTAGTGTAAGGTTTTGATTGAATATCTTTACCTGTAATACGTTGTAGCAAGTAATCGCCGTAATCAAAAGGTCCTTGTGTCTCTGCTCTTACGAACCAAGTGTCTTCATCTGTGTTATAAGCTGTTTGGCTAGTGGCTGCATCAGCAGGAACAAAGCCTTTTTTGTAATAGTCATGCATAGTATCTAATTGTGGCAATAAGCCTTTACCTTCTACATAAGGGTTGATTAATTTTGAAGGGTCTCCATTTAAATCAACACCAAGTGGAACACTGTTGCCGATTAAGAAATCGATATCTTTTTCAATTCTCCAACCTGAACCTGCAGTTAATGGAACAACTCCAGTTTCGTTATCTTTTACGGTTTGTAAGAAAGGCTCTAAATCAGTTAATTTAGTAACATTAGAAATATCCATATCGTATTTTTCTAAGAATGTTGGGTTAAATGTAAACATTTGTTGAGCATAAACGTTCGCATTTACAGGCATCGCATATAACTTACCATCAACTGTATTCCCTTTAATGTATGCTTCGTCTAATTGCTCCATAGCTTCTGGTGCAAACTTTTTAGATAATTCCGTTAAATCAGCATAAGCTCCTTTTTGAGCATTGTTTAAGTAATCCGTAGCAAATGCGATATCATAGTTTTCTCCTGAAGAAGTGATAACGTTCATTTTTTTCTCGTAATCACCCCAACCGATGTATTGAATTTTTAGATTAAGACCTAATTCATCTCCGATACGCTTATTCGCAATTTCCATTAATTCAGTCATATTTTCTGGTGGTACGCCAACTTGATACATTAAGACCGTATCTTTGTCGTTAGCTGTTTTACTTTCGCTTGAACTCTCCTTATCCGCTGTTAAATTACCACAACCAACTAAAGCTACACCACATAAAAGTGCAACTGCACCCTTTAGAATTGATTTTCTAATAGTCATTTTACTTCCTCCATTACTATTTTTTTATAAAACTTGTAACCGTTATTTGGAAAACAAGAATAACTAGTTGAAATTCAATCTCTAGTTATTCTTTTACTCCACCAATCGTTAATCCACTGATGAAATATTTTTGGAAGAATGGATAGCTTAGTGCTATTGGAAGTGTTGAAATTACAACCATCGCCATTCTTGTAGCTTCTCTTGGAATACCTGTAGCCCCACCAACCATTGAACTCATTCCTGCATTTTCAATCATAAATTCGATATTGCTTTGGATTTGCATAAGAACGTATTGCAGCGGCATTAAATTGTCACTTTGGATATAAAGTAAAGCATTAAACCAGTCATTCCAAAAACCAATAGCTGCAAATAGACTTATTGTAGCTATTCCTGGTACCGCTAAAGGCAGGACAATTTTCCAAAATGTTCTAAACTCACCGGCTCCATCGATTCTGGCAGATTCAATAATTGAATTTGGCACTGAACGAATAAAGAAGGTGCGCATCACGATAATGTTAAAAGGGCTCATAGCCATGGGCAAAATTAATGCCCAGATGGTATCTTTCAAGCCAAGTAAACTCGTCATAACAATATAACCAGGTACTAAACCAGCACTGAATAGCATCGTTACTAGAGCAAACATCGTAAAGAACTTACGAAATCTAAAGTCCTTTCGCGAAATCGCGTAAGCATAGAAAGATGTTAACGTTGTATTGATAATCGTTCCAACTACTGTGACAAAAACAGTGACGAAAAGAGCTTGAAGGATTTGATCGCCCATTTGAGCTAGATAGCGATACCCATCTAAACTCCACGTTTCTGGGATTAATTGATACCCGTTAACAACCATGGCTGTTTCGTCAGTAAAAGATAAGATAATAATAAAGATAAACGGAAACACACATGAAATAGCAAATAATCCAATAAGTATATTGAAAAAGAAATTTGTTTTTTTACCAAATCCTTTATAGTTAACTTGGTTTATCTTTTTTTTCTTTTTTTTGTTATTATTTTTAATTGCAGTCGAGTTTTCTTGAGTAGTCATTTTGTTGTCCTCCTTTCTTTTTAAAATAATGCAGATTCTTCATCGAATCGACGTACAATTAAATTCGTTATAACAACTAGGATACAACCAACAACGGATTGATAGAGTCCTGCTGCAGTTGTCATTCCAATATCTCCACTTGTAGCTAACCCATTAAAGATATACGTATCTAAAACAGAAGTTACATTATAAAGAGCACCAGCGTTTCTTGGTATTTGGTAAAACAAACCGAAGTCGGCTTTAAATATTCCACCTACACCCATAATTGTTAGAATTGTAATTAATGGAACCAAATGAGGCAAAGTAACGTGTCTGATTTGTTGCCATTTACTAGCTCCATCAATTTCTGCTGCTTCATAAAATGCTGGTTCAATTCCCATAATAGCTGCAAAATAGATAACGCTGCTGTATCCAACGCCTTTCCAAATCCCTAAGAAGACCAATATAAAAGGCCAATAAGTAGGATCAGAATACCAACTAATGGCGGTTCCACCTTGACCGGTTATGATTGAGTTAACCAATCCTTTATCGGGACTCAAGAAAGCGTATACAAAATAACTAATAATAACCCATGAAAGAAAGTATGGCAATAACATAGACGTTTGATAAATTTTAATCATTCGTTTCGAGCGTAACTGACTGACGATAACGGCAATACTAACTGCCATAATCAATCCTACGACAATAAAGGTAATATTATAGAGAAGTGTATTTCGAGTAATAATATATGCATTTGAAGAAGAGAATAGAAATTTAAAGTTATCGAATCCTACCCATGCACTTTGACTGATACTCCCCCAAAATCCGCCATCTTCGACAAATTTAAAATCTTTAAATGCAACAACGTTTCCTGCAACAGGTATATAGAAAAAGAAGATCAACCAAATTGTGCCAGGTAATGCCATTAACAGCATTGCTTTATCTTTATTTACATGATACAAAAAACCTTTTTTTTTCTTCTTGTTCATTTAGTTCTCTCCTTTCAAGTAAGCAATCGCCTTTCTTTATACTCTTTATTCTACTCGACTATACCAAGTCATATAAGTGATAAAATATAGAATAATCTACACAAATTATAGAAAGCGCTTATCTATAATGGTAATTTCCATTTCTCGTGAAAATATCTCGTTTTATCTAATAAATAACTTTAAAAAAATGGGGTATACCAATTATGTCATATTAGTTATTTCCACTATAATCCACTACTAAATGGTGTTAATACAACATCAAAGATAAAGGGCTTTGCTATGAGCTCATAGTCTGGCAGGACATCTGGACCGCAACTTGCTGACCCAATACCATGCTGTTGTTTATCCAAATAAAGATAGACTTCTTTTGTTTTCTTTAAATCAAAAGTATGTTTTGCTTCATCTAAATTATTTTGTGAATAGTGACGCGCACTAAAATCAAATGGGCGACTTCCAGATATTTTAAGTCCATTGCCTTGCTCGTTTTTAATTACTAACCAATTTGTATCTGTTCTATTCCCATTTTCTTGAGGATAAATATAATTGAAACTCAAGTCTTCTATTGAACTCGTAAATACTCCAAAGCGTGCTGCTTCTTTTGAATCAGTATAAGATTCTCCTGGACCTCGTCCACTCCACTTTACGCTCTCAAAGTCTTTTGACAAAACAAGTTCAAGCCCAATTCTTGGAAACGTACGCGGATAGTTCTTAATTGGAATACCTTTTACTTGAATGTTTACTTTTCCTGATTCGTTCACTTGGTAAATCGTAACCACTTCTATCCCCCAAGCCAGCATAGGCGGTCCAAAGCGTTGCTTAATAGTCACCTTAACCTCGTTAGACTTCTTTAAATAGGACCAAACAAATGAGTGGGTTCGCTTTTGAAGCCATTGGACTCCGTTTTGTTTCCACATCTGTTCAGAACGGTGATCGTTATTTGTCATCGCTCGCCAAAAGTTTAATACTGGTCCTCTTTCTAATAAAGACTGATTTAAATAATCAAAAGATACCAACTGTCCATTTACTTTATCAAATGTAATAACAAAATCTTTTCCTTTTATAAGAAGTTCTGTAGTTGTTTCTTTTCTATCTAATATAACTTTTTTGTTAAGATTTCTAATTAATTTTCCTTTTACTAAAGGGTGCTGTCTTTTAAATTGCGCAAAAGCTATTTCATAACGTTTATTTGCCCAGTTGATTGAGTAAGCTAAAACAAAGTTGAAATCAAGCCAAATGTCTTCAGTTTGTTGAAATTGTTCATCAAAAGATTCAAAGGGAATCTTTATGTTTTTAGAACTTCTCGCTTGAATGCCTTTTATCGGCATTGTACCCGATTGTAAAGTCGTTTCTCCCATTCTCAGAGACCAAGATAAACTAAGATGATCCAAATTTTGAAAGTCATATCGATTATTTAATGAAAAAAGTCCGTCTTCAAAATTAACAACTGTAACTTTGATTGGTTCCATTACTTTTTTTAATTCATAATAAGCTGGAGAAAATGTTCGATCTGGTTGAACGATTCCATCAATAACAAAATTATAATCGTTAGGCTGGTCTCCAAAATCTCCGCCATAAGCATAAAACTCTTCACCTGATTTAGTGAATTGTCTTAATCCGTGATCTGACCATTCCCAGATAAATCCACCTTGTAACCTTTCGTACTTATAAAATAACTCCCAGTAATCTTTCAATGACCCTGGTCCGTTACCCATAGCATGTCCATACTCACATAAAAGATGAGGTTTTTGATGGCCTAGAGCTGAGCCAAGTTTTTCTAAGAGTGAAATATCTGTATACATAGTTGAATTAACTGCAGTAATAGGAGAATCTAATTCATACTGGTTGGCTTCATACATCATTTTTGTAGCCCCTTCATGGTGAATCAAGAGAGCTGGATTTTTTTTTAATAACCAATCAGCCATAGCTTGATGGTTACAACCCGTCCCAGATTCGTTCCCCAGAGACCACAAAACGATAGATGGATGATTCTTGTCACGTTCTACCATACGCTCCATTCGATCAACATAGGCTTGTTCCCAAGTGGGATCGTCACTTAAAAGGCTTACATCTCCTACAATTTCAAAACCATGTGTTTCAAGGTCAGCTTCATTCATAACATACAATCCATACTCATCACACAATGAGTAGAATCTTGGATCATTCGGGTAATGAGCTGTACGAACAGCATTAACATTCGCTTGTTTCATTATTTGGATATCTTTTTCCATATCTTCTAGGGTCACCGCTCGACCTAGATCAGGATGGTTATCGTGACGGTTAACTCCTTTAAACATAATTGCTTTTCCATTAACTTTTAACAATCCATCTTTTAACTCAATAGTGCGAAACCCTATTTTTTGTGTTAAAACTTCTAAAATTTTGTCATGTTCATCTGAAACAGTCAACAGAAGTTGATACAAGACAGGCGTTTCCGCTGTCCATTGTTTGGGTTGTTTAATCAATACTTCAATCTTTGATTGTTCATTGAGTTCACTTATTGTTTCTTTAGTTTCTTGAACAACTTGTAACTTATCATCTAACAAAGCATACGTTACTTTCCTGTTTTTAAGTTTTACTAAGTCTTTTTCGTCAAACTCTAGTTGAATGGTCAGTAAACCATCCTTATAATGTTTATCTAAAACAGATTGAACATAAAAATCTCGAATGGTTGAGACAGGTCGGGCGATTAAATAGACGTCTCTAAAAATACCACTTAACCACCACATGTCTTGGTCTTCAAGATAAGTTGAATCAGACCATTGATAAACTTGAACCGACAAACTATTTTCTCCTTCTTCTAAATAAGACGTGATGTCAAATTCAGCTGGTAAACGGCTGCCTTTGCTAAAGCCGACTTCTTGACCATTGACCCAGAGATGAAAACTATTATCCACTCCTTCAAAACGCAGTAAAATTTGATGTGTTTCCCATTCTTTCGGAAGATAAAAAGAGCGTTTGTAACTACCTGTTGGGTTTTTACTTGGAACAAATGGAGGATTGACTTGAAAAGGGTAAGCAACGTTTGTGTAATGAGGTTTGCCGTATCCATTTAACTGCCAATGAGACGGTACTACAAGATCATCCCACTCATCAGTACTATAGTTATTGTTATAAAATCCTGCTGGAGCAACTATTGGATTTTCTGCATAATGAAACTTCCAAACCCCATTTAGTAAGAGTGTTCGAGTTGATTTGTTTCCTTGGTTTATTAAAGCTTCTGATTCAGTTGAGAACGGAATAAAGTACGAGCGACTCTTTTCGCGATTTCGACTAAGCCTTTTAGGATTTTCTATATCAGTTAAATTCACTTTAAACTCTCCTTTGTTAAATAAAATTTTTAAAAACCATTTAGTTATTTTTGCACATTATTAAATCGCTCTCATTCCTCTTTAGTTTAATGAATTTTTAGTTTTAAAAAAAGGAACAAAGTATAGCATTAGATTGACAAAATAGGGCTTTTAAAAATCAGGAGAACTTCTTCAATAAATGGAATGCTTTTTTAGTGCATATCAGTTTAAAGCAAGGAAATGGACTAGTTAACACCTTTTTTTCTCCACTTATCCAAACTGTCAGAAAATGAACAAGTAGATGAGTTTGTTTCATTAACTGGGCGTCGCTCCCCTCAAAATGGCTAAGTTTTTGTTTTATAGTCGTGCTTGTCCCTAAACATTTTTTTAGGTCAATGAACAGGCTATAGATTTTTTTCAAAAAAAAATGTTAGTGAATTTTAAATCACCAACACTTTACGTATTTACAAAGTCCTCTATTTATTGAAAAGGAATGATAAAAACCTAATCCTATAAAAAAGCTCATTTGTCTTATTTGAACAATTTAATGAAATTTTTCGCAATTTCCATCCCTTTTACATTAGCTGACTTAAGATAAATCAAATGAAATGGATGTTCAATCACGAAGTCTTTTATTCTAATCTCTTTTAATGATCCCTCTTCAAGTTCTTCTTCAACAGCACTGCGATATAAAAAAGTGATACCTAAATTTTTTTTAACTAGCTCTTTAATAGAAGAAATGTTGCCAATCATCATTGTCTTTACAAAACTCTCTAAGAGTATGCTTTTGTTTTTTAAAGCTGTTTCTAAAATTAAGCGCGACCCTGATCCAACTTCTCTTATCAACAACTGATGCGAAAACAATTCAGTTATTACTTGTTTCTTTTTCCATAAAAGATTGTCTTTTGCACACACTCCAATAAATGACTCATCAGATATTTTATGAAACCCAAATAGATGTTGATTAAATTCTCCTTCGACAAAAGCAAAATCAATTTTTCCATGTTCTAAATGTTCAATTAATGAAGTCGTATTATCTACTATCATCGAAAGATTGTGAGTTGGATAAGTATGCATATATCTTTCAATTAGTTCAGGCATCACATATTCTCCAATCGTTAATGTTGCACCAAATGTAAAGGAAGGAGCTTCTTCTTCGGGCGCTAATTTTTTTTGAATTTGAATAATTTCTTTTTGTAAAAGCAATAAGTCTTTTTGTAATTGTTTGCCTTTTTTAGTCAACGTTAACTGTCTATTTTTATAATGAACCAATTCAACATTTAATTCGTTTTGTAAATATTGAATGTGTTGCGTTACCGCTGGTTGAGTAATATGCAATCGTTTTGCCGTTAAAGTATAATTCATTTCTTCCGCTAATGTCAAAAATGTTTGGTAGCGGTAATCTAACATCGACCTCTTCCTCTCTATAAAGATATCTTATAATTAGATAATAAATGATTATTTTAACTTATGCAATTTTAAGCGTAAACTAAAACTATACTAAATAAGAACAAGAGGAGATCGATTATGATTGAAAAAATAATAGAAAAAACAAAATTTATTTTACCAGGCTTAATAATCAGTATTATTATATCCCTTATCAGTCAAGGGCTAGCTCTTTTCATACCTACATTAGGAGCAGCGCTAATTGCCATATTTTTAGGGATCCTACTCGGCAATACTATTTTAAATAAACCTATTTTAAGCACTGGAACAAAATTTTCTGAAAAAAGTTTATTAGAATTTTCAATTGTCTTAAATGGATTAATACTTGATTTTCAAATCATCAAACAAGTAGGATTAACTGGTTTTACATTTATCGTATTTCAAATGATTGCGACTGTTGTTGCTGCATACTGGATTGGTCGTTACTTAAAATTCGGCAAGAAATTCTCTTTACTAATGGGAGCCGGAAATGCCGTTTGTGGTTCTTCTGCTATCGGGACCGTTTCACCAGTCATCGACGCTAATGAGAAAGATAAAGGCTTATCGATTACTATTGTCAATGTAACGGGTACTCTTTTGATGATTACTCTGCCAATCCTTTCAGCTATTATTTATAAAAATGAAACGGTTCAAACTTCCGCTCTTATTGGGGGTACAGTACAATCTATTGGACAAGTTATCGCTTCAGCTAAGCTAGTTAATGACGACGTAGCAAATCTCTCTATTGTTTTTAAACTGATGCGTGTCTTGCTGATCATTGGTGTCGCTTTGATTTTCGGGAAAATGAATTTCGAAGAAAACAAATCGTTATTTTCTAAATCAACTAAAGTCCAAAAAAATACTAAAAGCTCAGCTGGCGTACCGTGGTTTATTATCGGATTCTTTTTATTGTTCTTATTAAGAAGTTTTGTTTCTTTACCAGACTTCATGGTATCTAGTGCTCAAAGCATCAGTAACCAATTTGAAATAGCTGCCTTAGCTGCTATCGGGTTACGAGTTAAGTTTTCTGATATTGTTAAAGAAGGGCCAAAAACGTTGCTTTATGGATTATTGGTTGGACTAGTACAAATTCTACTAGCCGTTACTTTAATTTTCTGGTTATTTTAAAAACCTAGTTCATTAAACTAATCTAAACTAAACTAAAAAAAGTGTTTCTCCAGCTAATATTGGCTAGAGAAACGCTTTTTTTTAGTTTAAGACCCACTGGTAGATAGCATGAGCAACACCATCTTCTTCATTGGATTTAGTTTCATATTTAGCAGCTGCTTTAATTGTTTCAGTCGCATTTCCCATTGCAACACTTTCAACAACCGCATTCATCAAGTCAATATCATTTTCACCATCACCAATAGCCATAACTGCTGACATTGGAATACCTAAAATTTTTGCCAATCCAATCAAAGCATTGCCTTTATTTGCTTTTTTAGGTAATACTTCAAAGACATAAGGCAAACTTCTAATAGGATAAAATTTTTCGTACAATTCATCTGGCACATCTTGAACAAATCGATCTAATTCGGCTGGTTCTCCTACAAACATCGCTTTGTAAATGTTCATTTTTTTAGGAATATCTGCCACATTTAAATGAATGGGTTCCATACCCAAAATATTTGCATCAAACAACAATCTGTCTGTTTTTTCTCCTGTATAAAAGTAATGCCTTTCATCAAAAAAAGTTAAGTTTATAGCGTAATCTTTTTGAATAGACTCAATATCCCTTAATTCTGTGTGTGCTAACTTATGGCTATAAACGATTTGGGCGTTATGAGTTTTTTGAACCACTGTTCCATTTAAAGAAATCACATAATCTTCATCATGAGGCAAGTCTAACTGTTCTATATAAGGAAATACGGCTTTTACTGGTCTTCCTGTGCATAAAACAATTTTCACTCCTGATTCAATAGCGCAAAAAATTGCTTTTCGCACGTTTTTAGTAATGTGATGAGCATCGTTCAATAGAGTCCCATCCATATCAATGGCAATTAATTTAATCAACGTAATCTACTCCTTTTTTTCTTCATTCATGTTTATGTAATATACCATAGATTTACTTACTACTTTTTAAATAAAGATTTTTGTTAAAACAAAAAAGCCAACAAGAAAGTGTACCCATCTTATTGGTTCGTTATTATTTTACTGCCTAAACGGTTCGGTTGAAAGATAAATTTACCATTATTCGATTCAATCATAATACTTAGTTTAAACTTAGACATCAAAAATTCTCCAATAGCCTCTTTTGTATAAAAAACATCTGTTGGAAACATTTCTGTGGGTGTTTTAACTTTAACTTCGAAAAAACCGCTAATATCTGTTTCTACAAAAATTAAATCCGAACAAGCTTGTAGTTCTCTTCTTTCATCTTCTGTTAAATCGTCGATATTCCCTTGATTCATTATGTTGTTTCTCCTATCAATTATGAGCTTTTTAATAACAAGCATATTAGCTAAGATTAAATGAAATTAACCCCTATGTCAATAGGATTTGTAAGGATATAAAAGAGGATTCTTTTAATTATTTTTTTCTTTCGCTACCATTGCTCTAAGCCCAATGAGAATACCAAATAAGGTATCGATACCAGATGTATGACCAAACAAAAGCATATGATCTAATTTTTCTTGAATAACCATTTTATCTTCTAAATAAATAACATCTAATAGATCTTTAATATTCTCGTTCACTACACCATTCATTAAACAAGTTAAATAAGCTAAACTAATAGCAGTTGTTTTCTCTTTTTATATAAGAGGAGCTATCGTTTGAATTCCTTCTTTTTGTTGGCCAAATAAAGTTAGGATACTTATGTAGCCAATAATAAAATCATCTCCACTAGGCGTCAGTCCAATCCCTCTTCCGATAAAATGATTCCAGATCGATTGGTCAAACAAGTTTTCTATTGAGTAACTGCTTAATTGATTAATGTAGTAGATTGTTTCTGTACTTAATGGTAAACCTGTTTTCATTTTTAAATGCAGTTGATTTAATTCTTTTAAAAAAAGGGTATCTTGGAGACCAATACTTGGAAGACTATCGAATGGTTTTAGTGTTAAGTCCACTTCGATTAGCGTCTCTAGATTCACAATTAAACTAATTTTATTTAAGGAATTGTAAAAGAACAAGCTATTATTTTGAAAGCTCACATAACTGTTTATTTGGACTGTCTTTAAAAGAGCCTTCATTTTAACGTTCGAAATTTTTAAACCAAAAGCTGATAAGGGTTCAACCATATCGCTCACATGGATGAGCTGTTTTCCTAATTGAATATTGAGACTATGAGAAAATAAGCTATGAACATACCCTGAATAGTCTTCTTTCAAAAATAGCATTACATAATTGCTTTTTCTTTCTACCTGATCGTTTATCATTATTTTGCTCCTTTCTGCACAATACAAATCAACGCTTTTATTTTAAAAAAATATGGGGTTAGAACAAGGCGTTCTAATCCCATATTTCTCTGTTTGTCTTATAATGATTCTGATAAACGGTCACACCTCAAGCACTCTTTTTATTTTTTAATTACATCCTTTTAAATAAAGCAATCGCTTACATTTAATGATTTTTAAAATAAGACAATTAACCCTATGTGATTTAAAATTGCTAAACGATTCGTTTATACTTTTTTAAAAAAAAGCTCATGTATAAATCAAATTTGACTTATTCATGAGCTATTTTTATTAACGTTTATTCATTAAAACAAGGTTAACGGTGAATAATGGTTTCTTTTGTATTTTCAACAGTCACTTTACCGCTTTTGATAACAAACAATCTTGTAGGAATGTCGATAATCGCATTCTCTTTAACTTTTGTGTCTAGTAAAACAACGTCTGCCTTGTTTCCAACTGCAATACCATAATCTGTTAATCCCATTGCTTTCGCTGGGTTATCTGTAATCATTGGTAAAACCGTTTTTAAGTCATTTGCTCCACCTAAATGAGCTACTGGAATAGCCAACATAGCTGTTTGCAAAATATCGCCATTGCCATAAGGTGTAAAAGCGTTACGAATATTATTTGTTGCGATACACATGTTAACTCCACCATCTCTTAATTTACGAATTGGAGTAACAGCTCTTCTGACATTGTATTCGTCATTACGAGCGCCTAAGTGTAAATCTGTTGCTGGTAATGCCATTATGCTGATACCGGCTTCAGCTATCATCGCAATAATTGGATCTAATTCTGCTTTTGGTAAAGCATGAAGAGCTGTCATGTGACCAGTAGAAACTCTTCCTTGATAGCCTTCTTTGATTGTTTTTTGACACAAGTATTCAATAGACATTTTATCTGCTTCGTCACTAAACTCAGCATGCAAATCGATTGGTTTATTGTATTTTTTAGCAATTTCAAAGACGATATCAATGTGCTCTTGGGCTGGAGCGTCGTTGTAAGGAATTCCACCGACAACATCTGCTCCCATTTCCATCGCTTCATACATCATTTCTTCTGTACCTGGCTCTTTAATGATTCCTTCTTGTGGAAAAGCAACCACTTGAATATCTACTAAGTTTTTGTACTCTTCTTTTAATTTTAATATCGTTTCAAATCCAGTAAATCCTTGTGCTGGATCAAATTCTGAATGTGTACGAATAGCTGTTACGCCGAAAGGAATAATCATTTCTAGCGTTCTCTTAGCACGATCATAAATATCTTCTTTTGTAAAAGTCGGCTTAAGTTCTGCAGTAACACGAATAGCCTCTTTTAATGTTCCAGAGTTGTTGGGTTTGCGATCAGCAATCAACGCTTTATCTAAATGAAGATGGCTTTCGATAAAACCAGGTACAAGTACTCGTCCTTTTGCATCAATGACGCGATCAGCTGTGTCAGTAATTGTATCTTCAATTGCTGAAATTTTTCCATCTTGGATGGCTACATCTTTCAAGCCTTCACCATCGTTTAAAAGTACATTTTTCAATAAAATATCCATTACTATATCTCCCCTTTTCAATAATTATGCAAAGACCAATGATATAACGAGTAACAATACTGAAGCTAATGTAATCCACTTCACGTTACCTTTAACAACTTCAAGAATTGGAATATTGAATCCTGAAGATAAAGCTTGCATCGTAATGTTTACGAAACTCATTTGACTACCAAAACCAACACCGATTGTAACGAAACCTAATGCTAATGGTGTGAAACCTAATGAAACGGCAACTGGTAAAACTAATGTTAAAATGGAACCAACGTAAGCACCGGCTGGAACACCGATTAATATACCTGTTAGAACAGCAACGGGTACAACTAGTGCTGCAGGAGCTGATTCAGCTACACCAGCGATAACAGCAAATGTTCCTGTTTGAGCGATCACGTTAATGAAACCTAAGAAAATACCAACTTGGAATAAACGTGTCAAGATATACGTAGACCCATCAATCATTGCTTCAACTGTTTCATTCATGTTGAATTTAGAGAAGAAGAAGATTAATGCAAGAGTAACAACCATATAAACTAGTGGCGTAAAGATAGGATAACCAACCATTTTGTTAACAACTGGTCCTAAGATAACAGCAAACAATAAGAAAATTGCTGGAAGAGTCAATTTAAATAATTGACCGTTTGATAGTTTTGAATACTCATCGTTTTCTTCTTCTTTAAAGCCCATGTTGCGACGTTTTGTACCAAAGAATGCTAATAAAATGGCAATGGCAACAAATAACAACCAGTAAGGACGCATTGTAGCGACGTATTCACTTACAGGTAAATCACCTAATTTTGAAACAATACTTGACTCAAGTGAAGCGGGAGATGTTGTGAAAGATACAGCTGCTGCTAATGACATAGCGGCAATTAATTCTGGAACAACTCCAACTGCAGCAAATGCTAAAGGAGCGATAACCATTGCACTTCCTCCACCAATACCGGACATGTAAGTTGCTGCTGCAACTAAGACAACGATAAAGGCTGAAACATATTCTACTTTCCCTTTTGTTCCTCTTTTAGCTAACGTTAAAGCGGCAGTATATCCACCTGACTTAAACACAGCCATTGCAATAGCAGAGTTTACGATAGGAACCGTAATGGTTAACATAGTAGGAATCGCTTCTAAGAACTGTGTGTTCACTTCTGCTAAACCAATTCCACCAATAATCATAGCTAAAGCTCCACCGGCTAAACCAGCGATAATCATATCTACTTTTAAGAATAATAACGTTAAAACAACAATTAATGGAATAAGAGTTACGATGGCCATAAATCCTGTTGGTGCTGTAACAGCATCAATCCCTGCTGCAAATACGGTTAACGGTGTTACGATAGCTACTGCTGCGTACATGAATAAAAGAACGATTTTTTTTGTCAGTTTCATTTTGTTCCACTCCCTAATATAATTCTTGTTCCTGATAAACCTTCTAACGCATCAACAGCATTTTCTAATGAACAGATGATGGCTTCTTTACCTTGTGTCGCAAAAGCAATAGCTGCTTCCATTTTGGGTCCCATGCTTCCAGCTGCAAAATGTCCTTCTTCAACATATTTGTTGGCTTCTTCTACAGTGACCGTTTCTAATTTTTTTTGATCTGGTTTGCCATAGTTTAAATAAACGTTGTTAACATCTGTTAAAATCATAAAGACATCTGCATCTACTTGTTCTGATAATCTTAAACCAGATAAATCTTTATCAATAACCGCTTCAATTCCTGATAACAATCCTTTTTCATCAGAAACGACTGGAATTCCACCGCCACCTGTAGAAATAACAACTGTATCATTTTCAATTAATGCTTTGATCGATTCAACACCGTGGATTTTTTTAGGTTGTGGTGAAGCTACGACTCTACGGTAACCGCGTCCTGCATCTTCTGCCATATCCCATCCTTTTTCAACCGTTAATTGTTTCGCTTCTTCTTCAGTATAAAATACACCAATCGGTTTTGTCGGGTTTTGGAAAGCTTTATCTGCTGCATCCACTTCAGTCTCTGTTAATAACGTAACAACATTTCCTGAAATCCCTTTTGAAAGAAGAGCATTCTTTAATGATTGTTCTATCATGTATCCAATGAAACCTTGAGATTGAGCACTTAAAACATGCAAAGGCAACTGAGGAACAACATCTTTTGCTTCTTCATTTTGTCTTAAAATATTTCCTACTTGAGGACCATTACCATGTGTAATAATAACTTGGTGTCCTGCTTTTTTAACATCTGAAATAGAATCTGTACTAATGCCTACATTTTCCATTTGGTTTTCAAATGTTGCTTTTTGATTTGGTCGTAAAATAGCATTTCCACCAAGAGCGATAACTACGCGTTTTCCCATTATAACTTTAATCTCCTTTTTCTTTTAATATTCCGAAAAGCATTCCGGTCATTGTATCCAAACCTGACGTACTACCATTTGTCAGGATATTTTTGAAGTCTACTTTAATTTGACTTCCAGTATAGTGTTCATTCAGTTCCCCAACAAAAGACACAATCGTTGTGCTGTATTTGTGTTGAGTGGCATAACGTAAATATGTTTCAGAAACAATAGTCGTTAAGCTCTTTGTTTCCAACAGCTCCAAGAGGATACTGCGAAAACGATTGTCTAATAAAGGATAGCCTGAGTCAATGCTCAATAATCCTACCAGTAGATCATCTCCTGAAGGCGTTAGCCCCATGCCACGTCCTAAGAAG
Organism: Carnobacterium sp.; assembly: GCA_036639135.1. Taxonomy (GTDB): domain Bacteria; phylum Bacillota; class Bacilli; order Lactobacillales; family Carnobacteriaceae; genus Carnobacterium_A. The sequence continues at coordinate 31,476 of JAVWJE010000006.1, forward strand.
TAAAGAATGCTTTTTTTTAAGACTCCTTCTTCATTTGAAAAAAGACCTTCAATTGATTTTATAAATAATTCATCATATGTTGGTGTTTCTAAAGATAATGGCACGAATTGTTTAAAACCATTTCGTTCTATAATTTTCTCAGCTTCACTAAGAACTAAATCAATTTGAGTTAAACTAATTCTCGGCTGTAAAGCTAATATGGAATTATAATAAGAACAATAGTCAAATGATAAAAACGTTTCATTGAATGTTAATTGTTCATTTTTAGGATCATAAAAAAAAATATCTCCTACTTTAATCCTTTTTAATAAAAATTTTGTATCTCTAGCAGTTAGATGCAAAGCAAAAGGCAGTTCCCCATTTTTATCTGTTCCTATAAAAAGTAACTGCTTATCATTCATTAAATTAAAACCATTTTTAAAGATACTATGCACATGCCAAGAAGCACTTGTTTCGTGGCTTATTTTTAGTTGGTCTTTTAATTGTTTCGACATTTTTTGAATAAAAATCATAATAGCCCTCTTTAGTAAACAAGATAAAAAATGAACCAATGAGTGAATAAACACACTTCTATTCTACTCACTCACTGGTCATTACTGATTAAATTAGTTTATTAAATTTCCATACCTAATTTTTTTGCATAAGCTGTAACAGCTTTTTCAAAAGCTTCAATTGGTGGGTTAACTGTTCCAGCACCAATTTGACCTTTACCTGCAACTTTGTTAGCAATACCTGTATTGATTACTGGTAAAATACCTGTCGATACAACTTTTCTTGCATCAATCCCCAATACGATTCCTTTAAAGTCCCAAGTTGGAATTGGGAAGTTCGTATTGTGGCTAACTGTAATTTCAGTCATGTCATTGCTTGTTTTTAGTGCATCGTTAAATCCACCCGTACCAACAAAGCGAGTAACTGCTGGAGCAGCAACCATTGCCATTCCACCGACTCCAAATGTTTCTGTAATGGAACTATCTCCAATATCCGGATTAGCATCATCTTCTGAGAATCCAGAGAAGTAAAGTCCTTTAGGTGTATTAACTGGTCCAGTAAACCATTCGTCTCCCATACCACTGATACGAATACCAAAATTTTCACCATTTCTTGCCATCGCTGTTACAATCGTTCCATCCTGAATCATTCTAGCTCCATCCATAACAGCTTTAGAAGCTGCCATCATTGGATTTAAGAAAAATTGATCGGTGTCTGCTAAAAAGACTAATACATCTTTGCGGTCTTTTTCACTCATGTCGATTTCAGATATAACTGGAACAACTTCTTTTAAGAAGTTCAATGAAGCAGCTATATTACGTTGGTGGAACTCATCTCCCATTGCAATTGATTTAGCAATCACAACGTTTAAATTCATTCCTTCATCCATTTTGTTTAATACTTTACTTAATGCAGGTCCTAAGACATCACGCATCCAACGTAAACGAGTGACAACTTCTTCGCTATAAGCACCAAAGCGCAAAACAGCGCCAATTCCTTCATTTAGCGTACAGTAAGCACGGTTGCCATCTGTTTTATTTTCTACTACTAAAACAGGCATGTTTGCAGAAGTAATCCCGCCCATTGGTCCAACAGCATCTACACTATGACAAGGTAAGAAAGTAACTTCTCCACGGTCTAACATTTCTCTAGCTTCAGCTTCAGTTGAAGCCCATTCTTCAAAAAGTGAAGCTCCAACGCATGAGCCCTTCATTGGGTCAGTCATATTTTCATATTTAATTGGAGGACCAGCATGTAACAATACTTTTCCATTTAATTCTTTAATAACTGATTTTGCTGGCACAACATCTAATAAGAATGGAGCACCTGCTACAATTTTGTCAATGACTGCTTGGTTGGCTTCGTCAATTGTTTTATAATTCATTTTTTATAAACCCTCCTATATTGTTCTACAATCTAATCGTTTTATTCAGCTACGTAATTATCTAAGAAGTACAAGACTTTTTGAAGTTTCACATCTCCACCAGCACTTGGTCTCCAGTCAAATTGAACAGCTTTACCTTGGTTTTCTTCAATGGCTTCAGCAAAACTTTTCAAACCAACGTTAATCACATATGGTTTCGTGCTTAATAAGTCTAAAACAGCTTGAGAAGCTTTTGGTAATGGAGTATCGGTTATTTCTTCAACTTCTTTGAATCCTTTTTCTTCATCTTTAATGGTGTGTCCTAAAAGACCTAAAGCCGTACGAACTGCTTTGTTGTTACTTGCGCAAACAATTACGCCAGCTTCTTCGAGAATCTGTTGTTGACGAGATAAGTTTTGTGGGTCAGCGGTTGTTCCGACAACTGTTCCTAAAACCACTAACTCACGTCCATCTTTTTTAGCACTCTCTTTAGCTGCTTTAATAGCAGGAGCTAATTCAGATGCCATGTCATCATGAGCACCATAACCTAACACAACATCTAATAAAATGACTGCTGTTTCAGGGTTGTCACCAGCTGTTTGAATCATTTCAATTCTCTTTTCGGGATCAATCATTGGGTGTGGTTTACCTTGAGTGTACATGTCATCGCCTAAATCAATAATTTCATGACCTGAAGAATTTAAAATATAGCCTTCTTCATGAGTTAAACCTTCTGCAAGGTTTAATCCTTCAGCAATCAACATCCCTGCTTCATTGGCTAAAGTTCCACCTGAATAGTACCCTTTTATTAACGTTTGTTCTGGTTTCAATGAAACAGATGGTAGTTCTACCGTTTCGTCTAATGCTTTGATTTCTTCACCGTTTAATAATGCAACTGCTAATTTAGCTGTTTCTTCAAGTGTATAAGCGTGGTAAAGATTTTTTTCATGATAAGTTGGTTTTTCTCCTAAGAAAATTGTTACAACTGGCTTAGAAACTTTTCTCAACAAGCCAAGAACTTTATCTCTAACTGCTTTTGCAGGTGGCTTAGAAATAACCACAATCACATCTGTGTTAGGGTCTTCTTCTAAGGCTACGATTGTATCGAGCATCGTAATTCCGCCCACTTCTTCTGATAAGTCGCGACCACCAGTACCAATGGCATTGGTTACACCAGCACCTAGTTTATCAATAATCGTTGAGACTTCTTGAATACCTGTTCCTGAAGCACCAACGATGCTAATTCTTCCAGGTCTAACAATATTTGTAAAGGCCATTGGAACGCCGTTAATAATGCCTGTTCCACAATCTGGTCCCATCATGATTAAGCCTTTTTCATGAGCTTTTTTCTTAAGGCGAACTTCATCTTCAATAGAAACGTTATCACTAAAGATAAATGGGTGTAATCCTTCGTCTAATGCTTTCTCTGTTTCAAGAGCGGCATAGGTACCGGGAACTGAGATTAGAGCAACATTTGCATCTTTACCTAACTTCATAGCTGTTTCCCATGTACGAGCATTTTCTTTTGTATCTTCAGAATCAGTAGTAGCTTGAGAAGCTAAAAATTCATCAACCTCAGCCAATACAGCATCCATTACATCAGCATTATCAGCATCTACAACAAGAGCCATATCATTAGCAGAAGCTTTTGCAAGTTCTGGTGTTTTCAATCCGCTTCCTTCGAATAAATCTTTGTTGGCAGGTGTTCCCATCATAATGGATACTTTCTTAACACCTTCAATAGTATTCAGCTTGTTTGTCAGCAACATAAGCACAATCGAATCTTGATAAGAATTTTCTTTAATTATTGTGTGCAACATTTTGATTCCTCGCAATCTATTTAGTATAATTTACGTTTGACAGATCCTTTTAACAGCATCATAAGTTGAAAATTTAGTTGCCTATTTGTTTATTGGTTTTCATAATAAAAACAATCTTAACCACTTTTAATTTTAATTTCTTATAACACTTTAAACACTAAGTGGCTAATTTTTTTGAAACGAGACCATTCTTCATATAAATAAACTAAATTAACCCCTTTTTTATAAATGATTTGTATGACTATTTCAAACAAAACAAGTTGAAGAGAAACTTAGCAATATTTTGATAAGCTATTGCTATTATGACATTATTTCGCTACTAAAGGAAAGGCTTACAATACATAGTATAACGCCTTTTTAGTACAATTGCATTGTACTACGTGGCTAAGATTCATACCACTTTATTGTCCTAAATGTATAATTCGAACAAAAACATTAAAAAACAACTTTAAGATTGCCTTTTTTTGTTATACTTTACCTTAAACATACCCTTATTTGAAGGAATTTTTAGGAGGTTTTATAAGATGGAACCGGAAACTTTTTCTTTTGCTTCACAATCTTCTCTCACATTATCTGCATCCTTTTACCGCGCAACGGATAACTTAAAAGATCAAACTATTATCTACTTTCACGGTGGTGGGTTAATCTGGGGTGACCGCGATGACTTACCAAAAACGTATATTGACCTCTTTTTAAGTGCTGGTTACCACCTTTTGACTGTTGATTATCCGCTAGCACCAGAAACGGCTCTTCCAGAAGTTTATAGTACGGCTGTTGATGCGGTTAAATGGTTTATCAATCATTTTGATACTGTTTTGCATTTACCTACTAATAACTACAGTTTATTTGGTCGTTCTGCTGGAGCTTATTTAGCTTTGCTAGTAGGAAGTGACTTAAATATAGATAAAAAACCCACTAAAATAATTAGTTTTTATGGGTATTCATCTATTCAAGAACCCTTTTACCTTTTACCAAGCAAATATTATCAACAATATCCAAGCATTCCTAAATCATTAGTTGATCAATTAATTCAACCAGAGCCTCTTGCAAAAGGCATATTAGAAAGACGTTACGCTATTTATCTTTATGCAAGGCAAACTGGACATTGGTTAGATTTGGTTCTTCCAGATAAAAAAAATCAAAGCCAATTTTCATTAACAGATGACCAACTCGCATTGCTTCCTCCAGTTTTTATTGCTCAAAGTAAAACGGATCAAGACGTGCCTTTTCAGCAAGGTGAATACCTCAATAAAAAAGTGTCTTCTGCTAAGTTTGTTGTGATTGAACAAGCAAATCACGATTTTGATAGTGACTCCACAAATAAAGAAGCTCAACGTGTTTACCATGAACTGATAGAATGGTTGAATAACTAATCCATTCTCGTAGACTGACTCATCAAAAAAGCTTTATTTACTTGTGTTTAACACGTGAAATAAGTAAATAAAGCTTTTTTTGTCGTTAGAACCATTTATAATCAAGATATAAAACTAAACCAAAGATTATTGCTGCTAACAAAGTATAAGGAATTAGCTTAATTAAAACTCTTCCTTCAAATCCTAAAATTCCAGCAGTTGTCGTTCCTAAAACAATGTTACCGGGTGCTATAGAGGTACCAATTGCTCCTCCTGCTGTTTGAGCGCCTAAAATAAGTGCAGTCTTTAAGCCAATAAACTCAGAAACATGCAATTGAAAATCACCAAAAAGAATATTCGATGTCATATTGCTGCCTGTAATAAAGGAACCGAGTAGACCGATAAAAGGAGAGATTAAAACATATCTTTCCTTTAACACTATTGCTATTCCTGTTGCTAGTACAAAAGTTTGCCCTGTACCTGCCATCACACGAGAAATACACAGTAATGAAAAAATGGCCAGACTTGGTGAAATCGTTTTTTTAACGGCCTTTTTAACGAGCTGAATAAGAGAGGGACTTTTTATCAGTCCTTTTTTTCGGTAATAAAAATAAGTGAATAGACAAGTTAGAAGTAAAAAAAACTAACATGCGTAAACAGTGTTAAAGGTGCATATCTTTCAACCGCAGGATTTATTATGCCATATCCTGTTTCAGTTCGACTAAAGCTCAGACCTAATTGAAAAGAACTTAATACCCTTCTAAGTGGTTTAACCAATAAAACAATTATGGATAAACCAGTCATAGCCATATATGGCGCCAGGGCTTGTTTCGCAGTCATATCTATTTTAATCTTAGAAGAGGAATCTCCATTCAATCGAATCATAATAGGACTATCTTCTATTCGCCAATTCTCACCATAAAAACGTGTTTTAGAAAGAAAAATCATAGCAACTAAAGAAAGAATACTTGGAACAACCACTGCTAATTCTGGGATAACAAGTGCGACAATCAATTGTCCTAGCCCCTGAACAAACGTTAAAATAGTCAAAGCTAAGAACCCTT